>JAITNK010000161.1 GCA_031290515.1 Oscillospiraceae bacterium | reverse complement strand
TCCTATCGGAGCAAAAGTGAACGGTTGCAATTACTTGATTAGCCGCATCACCATACCGTTGCCGAAATTTGTATTAGGACGTATGGCAAATCCGAATTTTTGATAGAAACCCTCTTTGCCGGGAGTTGCAGATAAATCAACCAGTACGCGCCAACCGGGCTTTAGCCGCGACCTCAAATACTCAATTAGTTGTTCCATCATCGTCCTGCCAATCCCTCTGCCCTGATACTCCGGGAAAACAATAACGTCCTTAATCAAGGCGGCGGAACCGCCGTCCAAAAGCAAACGAGCTGTGCCGACAACGCTCGCTTCGTCCTTTGCCGCAACAACATACGCGCTGCCGTTAATCCCGGCTTGCGCTTGTTCCGGCGGTATAGCACCCCACCCCGCCGAAGCGTAAAGCGCGAGATAATCGTCAACGCTAATCATATCGGTATATGTTATCATTTAGAATAACCTCGTATCCACTGATACTTTCACCGATTATACCACATTCCCGCCCGAATTGCAAGGGCGACCGCCGCTCCCGCTGAGCGGCAAATACCGGGAGAACTCTTTGCGTATTTCGCCGCAAAGAGTTCTCCCGGTATTCTGTTTGTTATATGAAAACGCTGCCGGCAAAAGTTTTCTATACGGTTTCTTTGGAATTGCGGTTATGGTCGTCTTCTTCATCGTCTCCGTCGATAAACATATCTTCCGTTGCCAGCTGTGCAAGTTTGAGTTTTTCCGTAATATCGACAAGCGCGCCGGTAGTGGCTTCCAGCACCTCGATAGCCGTCGCCATTCGTCCCGACAAATGATAATACATTGACTTGTAGTCCGGCACAGAAAATCACCCCTTGTAAATTTATCAACGCGGTTATAATATGCGTCCGCAACGCCCGCAGACGTTTCGCGCGCCGTAAGGCGCATCCGTTGCGGCTCAGGGACTTTGGTGTGGTGGAGATAAGGGGGATCGAACCCCTGACCTCTTGAATGCCATTCAAGCGCTCTCCCAGCTGAGCTATACCCCCATAACGAAGTGCAGTATAGCACAGACCCGGCGCGAATGCAAGCATTATTTTCGCAAATTCGCCGCATATCGCGCGCGGCTCGTAAAAAAAGTGTTGCATAGCGTCCGGCGTTGTGCTATAATACCCGAGCGGCTGTTTCGGGTATGTTGTACGGTGGGTATAGCTCAGTTGGTTAGAGCACCGGATTGTGGTTCCGGGGGTCGTGGGTTCAAATCCCATTACCCACCCCAGCAGTCAGCCCGTTATTCGACGTTGGGGCGTCGCCAAGCGGTAAGGCACCGGCCTTTGACGCCGGTATTCGCAGGTTCAAATCCTGCCGCCCCAGCCACTCGGCGAGGCAAACGCGCCTGTGCTGACGTCTGAGAGAGTCGGCGGCGGCTCCGCGCGAGGCAGCCGCCCGGCGGGGAGCGGGGCTTTGCCTCACGGGCGCAATTTTGTAATGATCCGTTAGCTCAGTCGGCAGAGCATCTGCCTTTTAAGCAGAGGGTCCGCGGTTCGAGCCCGCGACGGGTCACCAAATAAATCCGGGTACGCAGCCTTTCGGCGCGCACCCGGATTTATGTTTGCGCAGTCGCCTATACACCCGCGCCGACGGCGAGCAGCGGCGTTACGTCAACTTCCGGAGCGTCCGACCACAGCCGCTCGAGACCGTAGAAATCGCGCAGCTCCTTGAGAAAAATGTGTACCGTGACGCAGCCGAAATCCGCGAGAATCCAGCCGCCGGAGCGGTACCCCTCGACGCGCACCTGCGGCTCTCCGCGCTCTTTGAGGACGCGGTCAACCTCGTCGGCAAGCGTCTTGATGTGCGTCGTGCTGCCAGCCGTGCAAATCACGAAATAGTCGGACAGCACGGTCAGATCGCGCGTTTTGAGAACGGTTATGTCGCGGGCTTTTTTATCGTCGAGCGCGCGCACGGCGAGAGCCATCACTTCGTCAGGGGAATTCATAAAACAGTCCTCCAATATCATTTTCGCCGTCGTCCGGCGGAGTCGCGGTTCCCGTAGGTTCCGTCGGCGGCGGTTCCGGACTCGTATCCGGCGGCGCGGCGGTCTCGCCCGGTGCCGGCGGAGTATCCGGGTCTTCGCCGCCGTCCGTGGGTTCGGACGGATCTCCCTCAGGCGGCGGACTCCCGTCCGTGCCGGGAGACGCGGACGGCGTACCCGTTGCCGCGGGAGGTTTCGGAGTTGCGGTCGCCGCCGGTTTCGGCGTTGCGGCGGGAGACGCCGGACTCTGCGTTGACGGCGTGGAGGACGGCGACACCGGCGTGTGGTTCGTGCCGCCGCTGCCCCAGGAATCGCCTATCCACTTGCCGTCCGTGACGAAGAGCTTGCCGGACGTGTCCTTGGTGACTATGCTCAGATGCTCCGCCTTAATCGGAATATTCAGCGGATTAAGCAGCCGGTTTACCTGCTCGAGCCATTCGTTGACGTATACGATCACAAACGAGCCGTGTCCGGACACGACGCTCGTGCTGCCCTCGCCGGTGCCCGCCATAGTCTCGAAGTGAATGTTTTGCGCGTCGATTTTGAGCATTTCCTGCGCGAATTTCGTAATATCGTTCGAGCTGAGGTTCGTCTTGATTTTCGCGTCGTTCAGAATGATGTCCGCGAGCTTCAGCTTGCTCACGTCTTTCGACTTCGCGAGCATCTGTTTCGCCGCCGCCAGAAGAAAGTCCTGCGTAACTCCGATTCTGCCGATGTCCTTGTTTGCGTACCCCTCGCGGAACCGCACGAGCTGCAACGCTTTCGCGCCGTTCAGATGCTGCTGTCCTTTTGCGAGGTTGATATAGAGATTCTGTCCCGGGTCGCTGTACTTCATTGTCTGCGGAACGTAAAAATCGACTCCGCCGATTGCGTCAACGAGCTTCGGGAACGCGGCGACGGACACCACAAAGTAGAAGTCCGGATTAAAGCCGATGAGGTTCGGAATGTCGCGCGTCATCAGGCGTTCAATTCGCTGGTCGGCGGTTTCGCCCTTTTTGATTTGATAAATGCCGTTCGCCTTGCGGTATGTGCCCTCGGCGTTGACGAGAGTGTCGCGCGGAATACTCACTATGTTCATAGTGTAGCTTTTGAGGTCGAGCGACGCAATCATCATAACGTCGGTCAGGCTGCCGGTAAGCTGATCGGTTCCGAGTATGACGAATGTCCGCTTATTGCCGTCGGTCGTGATATAACCCGGCGCGCCGGAGGGAAGCGCGGGGTCGGGCGTTGCGTCCGGGTCGAACGACGCGTCCGGATTTGACGGATTATACCGCCCCGGGTCCTGCGACGCCTGCGGCAGGAAGTCCGACGGACGCAGCTTCGCGTAACCGAGCGCGGCGAGGAACACGATTGCGAGCGAAATCGCGCCCGAAACTGCGACGGCGCGTATGCGGCGCATTTTGAGAATCTGCCGCGCGCGGGTCGTTTCGGACTTCTTTGCCGGCGTTTTTGAGGTCTTGCCCGGGGTTTTGCCCCGCTGCGCTCCCGGTTTTTTCCTTCCGGAACCGAATAGTTTCATTTAATGCCTTCTTCCGTGCGAGCCGCCCGGCTCCGTTTCAGCGACGATATTGCGCCGAGGGAATTCGGGTGCGGCGTTTTGCCGCGTTCGAGCAGGTCGCTTACGCTCATTTCAAGTCCGCGGAGCAACGCGCCGTCCAAATCCTCGTAGGCGAGACGGCGGAGTTCCGCGACCCCGTCGAAATCGCGGCGCGGCTCGATGTAGTCCGCGAGGTAGATTACCTTTTCAAGCGCGCTCATTCCCGCGCGCCCGGTCGTGTGGAAGCGCACCGCGTCCGCGACTTCGTCCGTCGCGGCGAACCGGCGCAGCGCGGATTCAGCAGCCGTTTTCGAGTGAAGCAGCTTCTCGCTCTCCCGCTCGAGTTCGTCCGCGACGATACCGTACTCCGCGCAGAGCGCGAGCTGCTGCGCGAGACTCAGGTTTTTCGTAATGTCGTGCAAAATCGCGGCTTCGCGCGCGTCGTCGCGGCTCACGCCCCAGCGTCCCGCGAGACTTACGGCTTCCTCTTCGCACCCGGCGACGTGCAGTATGCGTCCCGCGTCGAGCATATTATACGCTTTTCTGCGCAACGCGTCAAATGCGGGTTTCGCGCCGTATAGTTTGCGCTCGATTATATACCAATAAACGCAGTCGTCAACAAATTCCGCGCGGCGGCGCGCGCGCAGCGACCTGCGAAGCTCGGAGCTTGAGATTTCTATCATCGCATTGCGTACTATGACGCAGCGCGTACCGTTTTGTTCAAGCGCGGCGGCAAGTTCGTCAACTCTGCGGTCGAGAAAGCGCGTCGTCACGACCGGCGTGACATTTTGCAGAATGTATTCCGAATCGTACCAGTTGCGCAGCGTAAGGAACATATCGGTCGCCATTACAAGATACAACTCATCGCGCGGAAATGCCGCGCGAAGTTCGCGAATCGTGTCGGCGGTGTAGCTCTCGCCCTCCCGCCGCAGCTCTATGCCGGACACCTCGGCGAAGTCAACCGCCGCGAAAGCGAGCCGCGTCATCTCGAACCGCTCGTCCGCCGCCGGCGAGTTCTCCGGCAGCTTTTTGTGCGGCGGCACTCCCGCCGGCACAACGAGCAGGCGGTCGAGCGATACCGCTTCCGCCGCCCTCACCGCGCCGATGACGTGTCCTATGTGCGGCGGGTTGAACGAGCCGCCGAAAATTCCGATTTTCATATAGCCACCTACTTTACAAGGATAATCTTTTTCTCTTTTGGCAGCTTCTTGTTTTCACGGTACAGCACGAATTTCGTGCCGATGACCTGCACGACCTCCGCCGAAACCGAGGCGGCGAGCGCGTCCGCCGCTTCGCGCGCGGAAAGCAGCGAGTTTTCGAGCACCTTGCCCTTGACGATTTCCCGCGCGGTAAGCGCGCCGTCCGTCTGCTTCCCGACATTTTCGGAGACGCCGCCCTTGCCGATGTGGATAATCGTGTCGAGCGTATTCGCGGCGGAGCGGAGCTGCGAGCGTTGTTTAGACGTAAGCATTGTAAGTCCTCAGATATTCTTTAAGTTTCACAAGGAAAGCGTTCACCGCTTTCGCTCTGTGCGATATTTTATTTTTCTCTTCCGCGGAAAGCTCCGCCATCGTCAGTCCGTACTGCGGCACCAGAAATATCGGGTCGTAGCCGAC
>JAITNK010000124.1 GCA_031290515.1 Oscillospiraceae bacterium | reverse complement strand
CGCGCCGTGCCAGAATCCGGTCAGGAACCAGACGACCATAATATTCAGAATCTGACGCGCGGGACCGCGCCGGTTCCCGCCGAGCGGAATGTACACATAGTCGCGGAACCAGCCGGACAGCGAGATGTGCCACCTGCGCCAGAAATCCGTAATGCTCTTCGCGATGTACGGATAGTTGAAGTTTTCGAGGAACCGGAAGCCGAATATGCGTCCGAGTCCGATCGCCATATCGGAGTAACCGGAGAAGTCGAAGTACAGCTGGAACGAGTACGCGATAATGTACAGCCACGTTCCGAGGACGTTGTCCGGAAGCGCGCGTCCGCTTGCCGTAACCGGCGCGAGCTTCGACGCAAGCTCCGCCATCACGTTCGCGATAAGCACCTTTTTCGCAAGCCCCGCGACAAACCGCCGCGCGCCGGCGGCGATGTTCTCAACCGTGTGTTCGCGCGAGACAAGCTCCCGCTCGACGTCAACGTACCGCACTATCGGTCCCGCGATGAGCTGCGGGAACAGCGCGACGTACGTTGCGAAGGTGAGCGGGTTCTTCTGCACGGCGGTGTTCCCGCGGTACAGGTCTATATCATAGCTCAGTATCTGGAACGTATAGAACGAGATACCGATAGGCAGTATGACGTTGACGAGCGGCATACTTACGCCCGGAATCAGGTCGAGGTTGCCGATAAAGAAGTTGGCGTACTTGAAGAAGCCGAGCGCGCCGAGCAGTATCGCCGTACACGCAATCAGCCACAGCTTCGAGCCTTTTGTGCCGCGGAACCTCTCGATAAGCAGTCCGAAACCCCAGCCGACGAGAATCTGCGCCGCCATAAGGAATATGTACTTCGGCTCTCCCCACGCGTAAAACAGCAGGCTCGCCGCGAGCAGTACGAGATTCCGAATCCCGGTACCGCGCCGCGCCGGCATCAGAAAGTAGAGTATCAGCACGGCGGGGAGCAGGTAGTACAGAAACGTTACGCTTGAAAACAGCATTTATCCGAGCAGCAGCCCGCCGCCGTCGCCCTCGGGGAGCGCGTCGCCTATCGTGTAGAACTTCTCGCTCTTGACGTTGTCTTTTCCGGCAAGTTCTTCAAAGCTCTGAAGCGCGGCGTCGGCGTAGTCGTCCTTCGAGACGACGAGCAGGACGTACTGTCCGCTCACAAGTGTCCAGCTCGAGTCCGGCGTAACGCAAATCATCCAGCCGGAGTTGAAGTTTCCGGCAATCAGGTCGCTGATTTTCTTGGCGGAAGCCGCGTCCTTGCACTTGATGAGCGCGACGCGGTGCGCGACGCTCATCAGCGCGCTTTCGGCGTAAGCGTCCTCCACGTTCGCCTCGAAGTCGTCCGCGGAAACGTACAGTATGCTCTGCGAGTTGTCTTTCGTAATCCCGTCCGTGAACGTGACGGGAATCCGGTTTTCTTCAACGAGCGCGGCTGCGCCCTCTGTGATTTGAACGAGGATTGCGTCTGTCGCGCCGGTAAGGTTGGTCGCGGAGCTTTCGTCCTTGGCGCAGGATACCGCGAGGACGGCGAGTAAACAGAGACTTAGGAGTACCACAGGTAACTTTTTCATTTTTTTGCCTTTCATAATACGCCCGGTCGGGCAAAATCCCGCCGTCGCTTGATTTTCGGCGCAGCGGCGGACGCGGCGCGCCTTTGCCGAAACGCCTGTCAGACCGCGTAGCGCGTACGCGCTTATTCGCGTCTTTTCGCGCGCATTTTACCATATACCGGACGGTTTGTCACTATCTTTTTGGTGACAGGAGTGTTACAATATCGTAACAATAAGCTACAATTCGGAGACAATATGGTCCTTTTTCCCGAAGCTCCGTTCACCGCCGGGACTTCCGCCGCCGCGGTCTATATCGCGCGTACGGACTTCCTCTCCGGCGCGGACGCATACAACGCCGCGCTGCTCGCCGTCTCGGACGACCGGAGACTGCGGGCGCAGCGTTTTCATTCGCGCGCGCGCGCCGCGCAGTCGCTCGCGGCGGAGCTGCTGCTGCGGCTCGCGCTGTCGGAACTCGGCTGTGCGGAAGAGCCGGAATTCGCCGTCTCGGAGAGCGGCAAGCCGTATCTCGCAAACATACCCGTGCGCTTTTCGCTGTCCCACACGACCGGGCTTGCCGTCTGCGCGGTGTCGGAGACGCGCGAAGTCGGCGCGGACGCGGAGCGCGTGCGCCCGGCGAACCTTAAAACCGCGGCGCGTGTGTTCTCCCCCGCCGAGTACGCCGCAATCGCCTCGGCGTCGGGCGAACGCCGCGACGTACTGTTCACCGCCGCGTGGACGCGGTACGAAGCCGCGTTCAAGTGCGGCGCGGAAAAGTACCGTTTCACCGAAATCGCCTACTCTCCCGGGTATTCGGTGACGCTCTGCGAATCCGTGTGACTACACCTCGATCTCCGCCCACTTGCCTCGCCGGTACCGTCCCTGCGCGAGGAAGAACGCGACAACTCCGTCGCTCGCGAGAGCGATCCACACGCCGTCGAGTCCGAGTCCCGCGAGAGTCAGCAGGAAACTCAAGACAGTACGCAGGAATATTACCGTGACGAACGTCACGACCGCCGCGAACTTCGAGTCGCCCGCGCCGCGCAGTGCCGCAAGCCCGATAAACCGCGCGTTCGAGAACGGGTTGGACAGCGCGATTATCTTGAGCATACGCGCCGTGAGTACGACTACCGCGGCGTTTTTCGCCGTTTCGGCGGCAAGCTCCGCCGCCGAAAGCCCGGCGGACGGCTCGGTTATGTACATTCCGGCAATCGCCCTGCCGCCGAAAAACAGCAGAGCCGCGACCGCGAGCGACACTCCGAGCGCGATTTTCTGCGTCGCGTTGACGTATACGCGCGAAAGGTCTGGGCGCGTACGCCCGAGGCACTGCCCCATAAGCGTCGTCGCCGCCGCGCCGAACGCCTGTCCCGGCGCGAACGACAGCGACTGTATGTTTATCGCGATCATATGCGCCGAATACTCGTTGTCTCCGAGCCGCGTCACAATCATCGTGAACGCGAGCATTCCGATACGCATCGCCGCCTGCTCGCCGAGCGCGGGTACGCCGACGCGCACGATTCTGCGTATCATATCAAAGTCCGGTTTTTTCAGCTTCCGCGCCGAGAACCGTACATAGTCGCGTCCGCGCAGCACGATTCCGACGAGTACGAGCAGTCCCACGCCCTGCCCCGCGACCGTCGCGATGCTCGCGCCCGCGACTCCGAGCGCGGGAAACCCGAGCTTCCCGGTTATCAGGCAGTAGTTCAGCGCGACGTTTACGACGTTCGCAATCCCGTTCGCATAAAAGCTCGCGCGGGTGTTACCCACGCCGCGGAGAGCCGCCGTTATCGTGAACGAGACCGCCGCCGTCGGGAACCCGACTATCTGAATGAAAAAGTATTCCCCGCCCCATTTGACGCTCGTGCCGGAAAGCTCGCTGCCCGCAATAAACCGCATAAGCGGCGTTTTGACCGCGAGCATAACGGCGCAGAGCAGCAGCACGAGCGCGGCGGAAAGCAGCAGCGACTGGTTGAACACCGAGTCGGCTCCGTCCTTGTCGCGCGCACCCTTAAACCGCGCGGCGAGCGCGGTTGTACCCACGCCGAGAGCCATAAACGACGCGAGCATAATAAACTTCGGCTGCATACAAAGCCCGACGGCGTTTATCGCCTCCGTGCCGAGTCCGCCGACCATCATCATATCGACGATTGACGTGAGCGACGTGAGCAGTCCCTCGGCGAGCGCGGGAAGCGCGAGCGTCACTATAAGTACGAGCCGCTCCCGCCGCGACTCGGTTTCAATGTCAATCCGCGTTCTGTCCCGCTCGGCGGGCTTGTCTTTATTCAATCTCAAATTCCGGTTTCACAGCTTTCTATACAATGTCTCTATAGCGCCCGGTCGGCGGTCAATATATCAGGCTTCCGGCAAAGGCGCGCACTCTCTTACGCCGCGAATCC
>JAITNK010000063.1 GCA_031290515.1 Oscillospiraceae bacterium | reverse complement strand
AAGCCCATAGCCTCAAGCTCTTTAATCTGCTTCACGGCGGTTCCGACAAGCTCGACGGAGTCCGCGCGGTAGATTTTCGTCGCAATCGCGGTCAGCTTTTCCATAATCGTCGCGTTTTCGTCGTAGCTGTATGTGAAATCCTTCGCGGAGTCCGACTCGGCAAGCCGCACGACCTCTTTCGCGAGAGCGACTCCGCCCTCTCCGCCTTTTGCCCAGACTTCCGAAAGGGCGACGTTAACGCCGAGCTTTTTGC
This sequence comes from Oscillospiraceae bacterium, assembly GCA_031290515.1. Lineage (GTDB taxonomy): Bacteria > Bacillota > Clostridia > Oscillospirales > Oscillospiraceae > JAIRRO01. The sequence goes on along the minus strand of JAITNK010000063.1, from coordinate 18,153 downwards.
ACTCGGACTCGACGAGGTCAAGCTCCGCCTTAGTATCCGTCGGGAACGCGTTAATCGCGACTACGGCGGGCAGCTTGTACACGGTTGTGATATTTTCAACGTGCTGGAGGAGGTTCGGAAGTCCCGCCTTGAGGGCTTCGAGGTTTTCGCCCTTTCCGAGGTCGGCTTTCGGCACTCCGCCGTGCATTTTAAGCGCGCGGACCGTCGCCACGATAACCACCGCGCTGGGCTTAAGTCCCGCGAGACGGCATTTGATGTCGAGGAACTTCTCCGCGCCGAGGTCTGCTCCGAAGCCGGCTTCCGTGACGGTGTACTCCCCGAGCTTCAGCGCGAGACGCGTCGCCGTGACCGAGTTGCAGCCGTGCGCGATGTTCGCGAACGGTCCGCCGTGTATAAACGCCGGAGTGTTTTCGAGCGTCTGGACGAGGTTCGGCTTAAGCGCGTCTTTGAGGAGAGCCGCCATTGCGCCCTGCGCCTTGAGGTCGCCCGCCGTAACCGGCTTCTGATTCTTGTCCGCGTCGTCGTAGGTGTAGCCGATGATGATTTTCGACAGACGCTCCTTGAGGTCGGAAATGTCCTTTGACAGGCAGAGAACCGCCATAACCTCGCTCGCGACGGTGATGTCGTATCCGTCTTCGCGCGCGGTGCCGTTCGCCTTGCCGCCGAGTCCGTCCACGATGTTGCGGAGCTGACGGTCGTTCATATCGACGGCGCGCCGCCAGGTGATTTTGCGCGGGTCGATGCCGAGCGCGTTGCCGTGCCAGATGTGGTTGTCTACCATAGCCGCGAGCAGGTTGTTCGCCGCTCCGATCGCGTGGAAGTCGCCCGTGAAGTGGAGATTGATGTCCTCCATCGGGACGACCTGCGCGTATCCGCCGCCGGCGGCTCCGCCCTTGACGCCGAACACGGGTCCGAGAGACGGCTCGCGCAGTGCGATAATGCTCTTTTTGCCGATTTTGCGCAGCGCGTCGCCGAGACCGACGGTCGTCGTGGACTTGCCCTCGCCCGCCGGGGTCGGGGTTATCGCGGTGACAAGAATGAGCTTGCCGTCCGGCTTGGACTCGAGGTCTTTGAGAATGTTGTAATCGACTTTCGCCTTGTAGCTGCCGTACTGCTCGAGATACTTGGCGTCAATCTCCGCGGTCTTGGCGACCTCGGTGATGTGCTTCATATTCCCGGCGAGTTCCTGCGCTATTTGAATATCGGACTTAATTTCAGCCATATTGGGTTTACCTCCTAAATATTATATGTTGCGCGGCAATTGTCTGTTGTGCGTTGCCTAAACGCGGTCAATCAGTCCCGACTCTTTGATAATCGCCGCGACTTCGTCGTACTTGTTGAGCGCGTAGAGGTGGATACCGTTGATGCCGGACACGCGGTACTCGTCGATAAGCCCGATCGTATACTCGATTCCGGCGGCTTTGAAGCTCGCTTTTTTAGCCGCCGCGTCCGCGTCGTACGGGTCGGAGACGAACGGATCCGGGAAAATCCAGTGCTTCGAGATGATTTCCGCGAGTTTGCGCGGCAGGACGCAGCCGTTGCGGGAGAACGCCATATTGATTGTGCTCTTTGCGTCGAGTACCGGCATTATGCCCACGTCCACCGGAATTGTGATACCGGCGGCGGCAATCGCGTCGCGCCAGTAACGGAACTGATCCATATCCCAGCAGAGCTGCGTCATAATGAAGTCCGCGCCGTTGTCCTGCTTCTGCTTCAGGTAGGCGATGTCCGCCTCGAGACTGCGGCAGGCGATGTGTCCCTCCGGAGAACCGGCGACTCCGATTGTGAATTTGTCCCCGAATTCCTTGCGGATATACGCGACAAGCTCCGTCGCGTACGACAGGTCGCCGCCCGTGCCTGTCCAGCCGAACGGCAGGTCGCCGCGGAGCGCGAGAATGTGGTTGATTCCGTGGTCAAGGTAATTCTGAAGCTGCTGTTTGATGGACTCCTTGGTGTGTCCGATGCAGGTGAAGTGCGTAATCGGGATAACGCCGGAGTGCGCCTTGACCGCGTCGAGCACTTCGACGTTGAGTCCGACGTTGGAACCTCCCGCGCCGTATGTGCAGGAGATATAGTCCGGCAGGGTGGCGCAGAGCTTGTCGAGCACGCCGTCCGCGCCGATAAGCTTCTTCATTCCCTCCTCGGTTTTGGGCGGGAACACCTCGAACGAGAACGCCATACGTTTGTTCATAATATCGGATACTTTAGCGGGCATTGATAATATGCTCCTTTCAAATAATGACACAATGCGGAAAACCGGCGCGAAAAGCCGCCGGTTCACACGCGCTGTGCCGATAATAACACAGTGCGGCGCAAAAGTAAACAGGGGGCGCGGACAAATCCGTCAATTATTACAAAAACAGATTTTATATTTGCAAAAGGCGGGGCGCCGCACGCCGCAACCGAATGTTTCGCAATTTGCTGTTGAAATTTATCTCCGCCTGCGGTATAATGTCCGCAGACCGCCGGGCGAAGCCCTTGGGTCTGCTCAAGACCTATACCGCAATCGGATATTATACCTTATTTTTTAGCCGATATACCGCAATCGGCGCCGCGTCCGCAGACGCGTTCCCTGTGCGAACTTGCGAGCACGGAGCGCAGGGAGGCTTTGCCGACCAAGCGGCAAAATTTAAGCCCCCGTAGTTCAATGGACAGAACAAGTCTCTCCTAAAGATTAGATGTCGGTTCGATTCCGGTCGGGGGTACCACACATAATATTGAACTAACCCGGACGTGCGGCGGACGCGCTATGAAGCCGGAGCCCTGCGTCCCCGCAAAGCTCCGGCTGTTTTATTAAAAATGCCCGCGGCTACGACTCTCCGCGCCGCTGTTTCTGACGCGCTTCCCAGAACTCCTCGAACTCGGCGAGCAGCGCGGTCTGACGCGCGGAAAATTCGCTGTCGTTTTCGGCGAACTTCGTCATCGCCTGCAGCTTCTCGTTCGTCCACCGCCGTTCCTCCGGCGGTTCGCCCGTCTCCGGACGGCGCGCTTCCTTTACTCCGCAAAGCCGGAAATACGGCACGAACGGCAGAGATTCGACCGGAATAACCTGCTCTATCGGAACCGGCGAGTCCGCATAGTACCCGCGGTGCCGGTATTCGGGGTGTCCGCCGTCGCCCGGGACGACTATGTCCACGCCCGCCGCGCCGGTTGTCTCGGTGATGTACTTCTGAAACCCGACGCTCATACGGAGCGCGACGAGCCAGGTGCCCGCTTTGTTTTTGAAAACGCGAACCTCGCACTCGGGACTGTCCCCCGTGACCCACTGGTCGGGGTCTTCCGCGAGCCGCCGCATTTCCGGCGGAGTGCCGTTCGCCCCGAAGTCTTTGCCGTCGTCTGCCGGCATAAAATCGCCTCCTTATAATTATGTAATTATGGGTATTCTTCCGCGCGGGAAAATTTGCTCAGCGCATAGAACCGCCTCCTTTACCTGATTCGGCAAAATCCGCTTCTCTCTGTCGCCAGTATAAGATAATATCCGTGTGTTATCAACAACAAAACGGTAACAAAACGGTTAAATTTCGGTAACAATGCGCAGGAATGTTCTTCGCAGCAAAGACGACGGCTCCGGACTTTATGTCCGGAGCCGTTTGAGCGTTGCGGTTCGGTTACGCTTTGCCGTCGCAGCCGAGCACCTCTGTGATTTTCCGCGCGACGAGCGACTTGATGTAGTCGCGCGCCGGAGTCAGATACTTCCTCGGGTCGAAGTCGGCGGGGTGCGCGGTCATATACTCGCGGATTCCGGCGGTCATCGCGAGACGCAGGTCGGAGTCGATATTTATCTTGCATACAGCCATTTTCGCCGCCTGCCGCAGCATATCCTCCGGGATTCCGATTGCGTCCGGCATCGCGCCGCCGTTCGCGTTGATTTTTTCGACGAACTCAGGTATGACGCTTGACGCGCCGTGCAGCACTATCGGGAAGCCCGGAAGTCTGCGCGAAATCTCCTCTAAAATGTCGAACCGCAGACGCGGTTTTTGTCCGGGCTTGAACTTGAACGCGCCGTGCGACGTGCCGATTGCGATTGCGAGCGAATCGACCCCGGTTTTGGCGACGAATTCCTCCGCCTCGTCCGGCGACGTGAACTGCGCGTCCTCGTCGGAAACGCTCACGTTGTCCTCGACTCCGGCGAGCTTTCCAAGCTCTCCCTCGACGACGACGCCCTTGGAGTGCGCGTACTCGACGACTTTGCGCGAAAGCTCGATGTTCTCGGCGAGCGGGTACTTCGAGCCGTCAATCATAACGCTCGTAAAGCCGCCGTCGATGCACGACTTGCAAATCTCGAAGTCCTCTCCGTGGTCGAGGTGAATCGCAACCGGAAGTCCGGTGTCGGCTTCCGCCGCCTCGATGAGCTTCATCAGATACGCGTGCCGCGCGTACTTCCGCGCTCCGGCGGAAACTTGCAGTATCAGCGGAGCGCGCGTTTCCGCCGCCGCGTCCGCGATACCCTGAATAATCTCCATATTGTTGACGTTGAACGCGCCGACGGCGTACCCCCCGGCATAGGCTTTTTTGAACATCTCGGCAGTTGTGACGAACGGCATAATATGTTATGAACCTCCAAATAAAAAATTTTGCTCATTGTATCACAAACCCGGAGATTTGACAAGCGGGAAATAAATATGCGGGTTAACGCCGAACGCTATGTCCGGCGGTGAAGTTTTTTGTAAATTTTGCTAAAAAGTTGTTGACATTGTGACAGGATTGTGATAAAATTGCGGTAAGGGACAGATAAGCGGGAATGGTCCGCCATTTTCAAGAAACGGAGGATTTTATAGTGTCAAACAGCGATCCGACCGTTCATTTACTTAAGGAGGACATTATGAGAGAATACGTCTACGGGGAACAAACCAGCACGCAGGTTCTGGAAAATATGGGCTGTCACGTCGCCGACGTTCCGGGGCTTGAGATTCGGCTGCACCGCGTACACGCGCCGCCTCCCCGACCCCCTGTCCTGTACGCGCCGCCGGATATGCCGGAGGCGGAAGCAGCCGAGCAGAAAAGAAATTTGCCCGCGCCGAAACAGACGCCGGATTTTTGGCAAGTCGCCTATCGGATCAACGCGCAGGTCTACGGCGGTCTCAACGCGCCTGAGGACGGAGGAGCTGTCGCAATCGAACTTGTCTATCCCGGAGACGACGGCGAGAAGAAAGTGCAGCGTTTCACGTCGGAGAACGGTATTCCCGGACAATTCGAGGGAGTGGTTGCCGCCGGCGATAAACTGACTTTCACGCCGTATTTCCGTATAGTGTCCGAATAACCGCAAACACACCGCCGCCCGACTCGAGAGAGCCGGGCGGCGTATGTTTGTTATGCCGCAAGCAAGCCTGTAAGCCGGGTTCTGTTATAGACAGCCATCTATCTGGGACGCGCGTTGCCGCGCGCCTCAAGCCTTGCAAGGGAACCGGCGGGCAGCCGGATATGTTCCCAAAGTTGCTGCGGATAGAGTTTACAGCGGCGGTATGTCTCCATACCGTCGGGTGAGCTTTTACCTCACCTTTCCACCATCGCCGCGACCGGAGCCGCGGCAGTTTATTTCTGTTGCACTTGTCCTGACGTCGCCGCCGGCGGGTGTTACCCGTTATCCTCGCCCTGTGCAGCCCGGACTTTCCTCAGGGTCGCCCCCGCGGCTGTCCGGCTTACTTGCCCGGGTATTGTACAGCATTCGCGCGCGGAAGTCAAGCGCGGTCTGCGCCGAAAAACAGGTTGCGAACCGACTTCCGGTGTGGTAAACTTGAAAAGTATATACCGCGCGCCCGCAGGTGCGTTCCCCGTGCGAGCTTGCGAGCACAGAACGCGGGAGGCTTTGCCGACCGGGCGTTTAATCGGCGGCGCGCGGGTTCGCGCGCCGCGCCGCGGTCCGTCTTGCGCTTGCGCGCAGACACAGTGGGCATAGTCCGGTCTGAATACCGAACTATGCCCTATATAAAGCGGATTCAGTCGCGACTGTCCGCAGATTAAATTATGCCGTTCGGGAGCGTTCTGTTACGGCATTCAAAACAGGGGTAAAGATTATGTTAATCGCACCGTCGCTGCTTTCGGCGGATTTCACGAGACTCGCTTCGGAAATCGAGACGATTTCCGAAGCCGACTGGCTGCACTTCGACGTTATGGACGGAGTGTTCGTGCCGAACATCTCAATCGGGCTTCCCGTACTCGAAGCCGTCAGAAAGGTCACGGCGAAACCGATCGACGTTCACCTTATGATTACTCAGCCGCAGCGGTACGCGCGCGAATTCTGCGAAAAGGGCGCGGACGTTGTGACGCTGCACGTCGAGGCGACGCTTCCGAAGAACATTCCGCCCGCCCTGCGCGAAATCCGGGGCTGCGGCAAGAAGTGCGGTCTCGCCGTCAAGCCGGGTACCGGCGCGCAGTTTGTGCTGCCGTATCTCGCGCTTATCGACCTGCTGCTCGTTATGACGGTGGAGCCGGGTTTCGGCGGTCAGAGCTTTATGGCGGAGCAGCTTCCGAAGCTCGCGGAACTGCGCCGCGAAATCGACGCGCAGAAGCTCGGCGTACTGCTCGAGGTTGACGGCGGAATCAACCCGGAAACCGCTAAGCTCTGCCGGGACGCGGGCGCGGACGTACTCGTCGCGGGGTCGGACGTGTTCAAGGCTCCCGACCGCAACGCGCGAATCCGAGAGCTGCGCGGCGGAATCTGAATATCTTATAACGCGCCGCGTCGGGAATTTCTTTTGAATTCTGCGCCTTTGGCGAAAGGAATGGTTTTAACTATGAGCGTACTGCCGTCGTCCTTTGAGACGCTGTCCGACAAGCTCGCGAAGCTGCCCGGGGTCGGACGCAAGTCCGCGCAGCGGCTCGCGTTCCACATCATATCTATGCCCGACGCGGACGCGGAAGCGTTCGCCGCCGCGATTCTCGACGCGAAAAAGACGATACGCGAGTGCGCCGTCTGCCGCAATCTGTCCGAGAGCGAGGTCTGCACCGTGTGCGATAACCCGCGGCGCGACCCGCGGCTCGTCTGCGTCGTGTCCGACCCGAAAGGCGTTCTCGCAATCGAGCGGTCGCGGGAGTACGGCGGCGTGTTCCACGTCCTGCACGGCGTAATCTCGCCGCTTCAGGGCGTCTCGCCGAACGACCTGCGCATACGCGAGCTTATGGAGCGCGTCGCGGCCGGCGCGGTGGACGAAGTGATTCTCGCGACGAACCCGGACGTAGAGGGCGAGACGACGGCGCGGTACATCGCGCGTCTGCTCGCGCCGTTTGAGGTCAGAACGACGCGTCTCGCCTACGGACTGCCGTCCGGCTCGAGTCTCGAGTTCGCCGACGACGCGACGCTTACCCGCGCGCTTGAGGGCAGGGTGGAGTACTGACCCGCGTCCGCAAAATAATTGTTGACTTTCCGCGCGGGGTGTGGTACAATTTTATACTGCGCGAGCGCGGAACCGCTTGCGCGGGGTTTTTGCGCCTGAAAACAGGCGACTTTTTGAGGAAAGGAGGATATAGATGCCAACCTTTAACCAGCTTGTCCGTCACGGACGCAAAACGCTGTCGAAAAAGTCAACGTCGCCCGCGATGCAAAAGGGACTCAACACGCTGAAAAACCGTATGACCGACCAGTCAAGCCCGCAAAAACGCGGAGTTTGCACCTCGGTCAAGACGACCACGCCGAAGAAGCCGAATTCCGCGCTCCGCAAGATTGCGCGCGTTCGTCTGTCGAACGGTATGGAGGTCACGGCGTACATTCCCGGTATCGGACACAACTTGCAGGAACACAGCGTCGTGATGATTCGCGGCGGGCGCGTGAAAGACCTGCCGGGCGTGCGGTACCACATCATTCGCGGAACTCTCGACACCCAGGGCGTTGCGAAGCGTATGCAGTCGCGTTCGAAGTACGGCGCGAAGAAGCCGAAAGCCGCCGGCAAGAAGTAACCTGCGACCGTCAGTTACGGAACGGATACAACGGTCAGCCCGCATCAAAAAAAGTAAAAAATCTTAAAAAGTGAATTCCCGCCTTTCAGAGGTGTTAACATATTGTTATACCTCTCGAAGCGCGAACGGTGACAAAGCACCGGCAATTATACATTAGCCGGCTGTAAATTGTTATCGCAGTACCTGTGAACTCACTATGTGAAGGAGGGAAGTACAGTGCCTCGTAGAGGTAACGTACCAAAACGCGAAGTCCTGCCGGATCCGATATACAACTCGGTGTTCGTGACAAGACTCGTCAACAGCATAATGCTCGACGGCAAAAAAGGCGTCGCGCAGAAAGTTGTTTACGGCGCATTCGACATCATCAAGGAAAAGACCGGCAAGGAGCCGCTTGAGGTGTTCAACGCCGCCATCGAAAACATTATGCCCAGCCTTGAGGTCAAGGCTCGCCGCGTCGGCGGCGCAACGTATCAGGTGCCAATCGAAGTCCGACCCGACCGCCGCAGAACCCTCGGTCTGCGCTGGCTCACGTCATATTCCCGCGCTCGCGGCGAAAAGACGATGAAAGAGCGTCTCGCCGGCGAGCTTATGGACGCGGCGAACAGCACCGGCTCCGCCGTCAAAAAGCGCGAGGACACGCACCGTATGGCGGAATCCAACACAGCGTTCAGTCACTTTAGGTGGTAATCCGCGCATAGACGACGATAAACGCGCACCCCGTGCGAAGCACGAAGCGACGGGAGGGCTTTGCCCGACCGAGCGATAAACAGCGATAAACAAGCGCGAGTGCGCGCCCCGCCGCCGCAGCGGCGCACCCCGTGCGAAGCACGAAGCGACGGGAGGGCTTGCCCGACCGAGCGATAAACACGCGATAAACAAGCGCGCGTGCGCGCCCCGCCGCCGCAGCGGCGTACCCCGTGCGAAGCACGAAGCGAGGGAGGGTTTTGCCCGACCGAGCGATAAACAGGAGTAAAAATGGCAAGACAATATTCACTGGAAAACACGCGGAATATCGGAATAATGGCGCACATTGACGCGGGTAAAACCACGACGACGGAGCGTATTCTGTTCTACACCGGAAAGGTTCACAAGATCGGCGAGGTTCACGAGGGAGCCGCCACTATGGACTGGATGGAGCAGGAACAGGAGCGGGGCATAACCATTACTTCCGCCGCGACGACCTGCTTCTGGAAAGACCACCGCATAAACATCATCGATACCCCGGGACACGTCGATTTCACGGTCGAGGTGGAGCGCAGTCTGCGCGTACTCGACGGGTCGGTGACTGTTATGTGCGCGAAAGGCGGCGTCGAACCGCAGTCGGAGACCGTCTGGCGGCAGGCAGACCACTACCGCGTCCCGCGTATGATATACGTCAACAAGATGGATATTATGGGCGCGGACTTCTTCAACGTGCTGCGTATGGTGCAGGACAGGCTCAAGGCAAACGCCGTTCCCGTGCAGCTGCCTATCGGCGCGGAAGCGGACTTCCGCGGCATTATCGACCTCGTCGAGATGAACGCGGACATATACTACGACGACCTCGGACAGGATATGCGCATCGAGGAGATTCCGGAGGAGCTTCGCGCCCTCGCGGACGAATCCCGCGAAAAGCTGATTGACGCGGTCAGCCTGTTCGACGACGAAATCGCGGAAATGTTCCTGAACGGCGAGGAAATTCCGGCAGACCGTATCCGCGCGGCAATCCGCAAAGCGACGATCGCGAACGAAATGGTGCCCGTCGCCTGCGGCACAAGCTACCGCAACAAGGGCGTTCAGAAGCTGCTCGACGCGATAGTGGACTATTTGCCGTCGCCGCTTGACATTCCCGCAATCAAGGGAACGCTGCCCGACACGGACGAGGAGGACGAGCGTCCCGCTTCGGACGAAGCTCCGTTTTCCGCGCTCGCGTTCAAGATTATGACGGATCCGTTCGTCGGGAGACTTTCGTTCTTCCGCGTGTACTCCGGCACGGTCGAAAAGGGCGCGGGAGTCTACAACTCGACCAAGGGTCAGCGCGAGCGTCTCGGGCGCATACTTCAAATGCACGCGAACGACCGTCAGGACATCGACGTTGTATACTCGGGCGACATCGCCGCCGCCGTCGGACTCAAAAACACGACGACCGGAGACACTCTCTGCGACGAGAAACACCCGATTATCCTCGAGTCTATGGAGTTCCCGGAACCGGTTATCCGCGTCGCGATCGAACCCAAGACGAAAGCGGGTCAGGAGAAGATGAGCCTCGCTCTCGCGAAGCTCGCCGAGGAAGACCCGACGTTCAAGACGTACACCGACGAGGAGACGGGGCAGACTATCATTTCCGGAATGGGCGAGCTGCACCTCGAAATCATCGTTGACCGGCTTCTGCGCGAGTTCAAGGTCGAAGCAAACGTCGGCAAGCCGCAGGTTTCCTACAAGGAGACGATACGCGGCACGGCGGACGTAGACCACAAATACGCGCGCCAGTCCGGCGGCAAGGGACAGTACGGTCACGTCAAGATTATCGTCGAACCGAACGAATCCGGCAAGGGATTCGAGTTCATCAACAAAATCGTCGGCGGAGCGATTCCGAAGGAATACATTCCGGCGGTCGAGGACGGTATAAAGGGCGCGATGGAATCCGGAATTCTCGCCGGATACCAGGTCGTGGACGTTAAAGTGACGCTTTACGACGGCAGCTATCACGAGGTTGACTCGTCCGAAATGGCGTTCAAAATCGCGGGCAGCATAGCTTTCAAGGAAGCTATGGCGAAAGCGAAGCCCGTGCTGCTCGAGCCGATTATGAAAGTCTCGGTGACGGCTCCGGACGACTATCTCGGCACGGTCAACGGCGATTTGTCCGCGAGACGCGGGCAGATTAACGGCAGCGATATGAAGAACGGCGCGACGCAGGTGGACGCGTTCGTTCCGCTCTCGACGATGTTCGGCTACTCGACCGACCTCCGCAGTAAGACGCAGGGGCGCGGCAACTACACTATGGAACCGTCGCACTACGTCGAAATTCCGAAGAGTATCGCGGAGGAGATTATCGCGGGACGAAAGTAACGCGGTCCGGTCCGCGTCCGCAGACGCGTATCCCGCGCGTGTCTGCGAGCACATAGCGACGGTCGGGATTCGCCCGGCAGGGCGAACGGCGGCCGCCGAAAAGTTTACGGGAAGAAATCGTCGCGGGACGAAAGTAGCAGTTGACAATTGCGAACAAACGCGGTATAATACCCGCGAAAAACACAAACTTAAGCGATGGGAGGGCTTAGCCCGACCGAGCGAACTATAGGAGGATTAAGCAATGGCAAAACAAAAGTTTGAGCGCACCAAACCGCACGTTAACATCGGCACTATCGGTCACGTTGACCACGGCAAGACGACGCTCACCGCCGCAATCACAAAGTATCTGTCGTTCAAGGGTCAGGCTAAGTTTGAAGCCTACGATATGATTGACAAGGCTCCGGAGGAGCGCGAGCGCGGCATCACAATCAACACAGCCCACGTCGAGTACGAGACGGATGCGCGCCACTATGCGCACGTTGACTGCCCGGGACACGCCGACTACATCAAGAATATGATTACCGGCGCGGCGCAGATGGACGGCGCGATTATCGTTATCGCCGCGTCCGACGGACCTATGGCGCAGACGCGCGAGCATATCCTGCTCGCGCACCAGGTCAACGTGCCGAAAATCGTCGTATTCCTCAACAAGTGCGACCAGGTTGACGATCCGGAGCTTATCGAGCTTGTCGAAATGGAAGTGCGCGAGCTGCTCTCGAAGTACGAGTTCGACGGGGACGACGCGCCGATCATCAGAGGCTCCGCGCTCCAGGCACTCGAGTCCGCGTCTACGGACGTCAACGCGCCCGAATACGTCTGCATCAAAGAGCTTATGGACGCGGTTGACACCTATATCCCGACGCCGGAGCGCAAGAGCGATATGGCGTTCCTGATGCCGGTCGAGGACGTGTTCACAATCACCGGACGCGGCACAGTCGCGACCGGACGCGTCGAGCGCGGAAAAGTCAATATGAACGACAAAGTGCAAATCGTCGGACTCTCCGACGAGCCGCGCGAGACTACGGTTACGGGCATCGAAATGTTCCGCAAACTGCTTGACTACGCGGAAGCCGGCGACAACATCGGAACGCTGCTCCGCGGCGTCGCAAAGTCGGACATCGAGCGCGGACAGGTTCTCGCGAAACCCGGCAGCATCAAGCCGCACACGAAGTTCAAGGGTCAGGTGTACGTCCTCTCGAAGGACGAGGGCGGTCGCCACAAGCCGTTCTTCAACAACTACCGCCCGCAGTTTTACTTCCGCACGACGGACGTTACCGGAGTTATTTCGCTTCCGGCGGGCGTTGATATGTGCAACCCGGGCGACAACATCGATATGGACGTCGAGCTGATTACCCCGATTGCCATCGAGGAAGGTCTCCGCTTCGCTATCCGCGAGGGCGGACGCACCGTCGGCTCCGGCGTCGTTATCGGAATCAACGAGTAATAGGCGGCAATATTCAACGCTCCCGACTTGCGTCGGGGGCGTTGTTGTATACCGCTCAGCCGGTTCCGCGGCGGTTAAGGCGTTCTTAATGAAAATAGCGGTATTTAACAATTGCATTTAAGCAAAAGCGGTGTTATAATGTCAGCAGACCGTCGGGCAAAGCCCTTTGGGTTTGCTCACACAACATACCGCGACGGCACTTTGTGCCTGCGCGATATGTTGTGAATCGGCGCGGCGGTTGCGTATCAGGCGTTTGAGGTGCTGTACTTGGCGAACAACAGCGGTAAAAGTTCGGGCGGCTGGATCGGTCCGATTATACTTTGTTTTATTCCCCCGCTCACCTGGCTGGGGATAATTTTGCTTGTCGCGAAGCTCATAGGCTCGCTGAAAATCAACGTCAACTCCGACAAACCGTGGCAGAAAACGCAGTACACGCGCTCGCAGCAGGGCGAAGCCCCGCGCGAGGACGGCTATATCCGCACCACCGCGCGCGAAAAGACCGCGGACGCAGCGTCCGCCGCGCGGAACACGGCGGCTTCGTACAGCACGGAGGAAACCGCGGCATCGCGGGCGCGCCGTCCGGCGGAGGGCGCGGCGAAAAGCGAAAAACCGCCGGTGCCGGTGAACGAGACGACACGCGCGTTCGACAAACAGGAGGCGAAGCTCCGCGGGGTACGCACCGGGCTTACCGTGCTTTCCGTGTTCGGCTACGCGGCGACCGCAGTCACCGCGCTCGTACTAAACATCGTGGCGCATATATTCAGCTTTCCGCTTGGGCTTGCAATCGGTATTCCGGGCATTATTTGCGCGGCTTCGGGATTCTGTCTCGCCGCCCGCGCCGGAATGACGCGCGAAATCAACAAGCACCGCCGGTACGCCGCCGTTATCGGGACGAGAAAAGCCGTACCGCTCTCGGAAATCGCGAAAGCTATGGATCTTCCGGTTCCGACGGTAAGACGCGATTTGAAAAAGATGATTGATAACGGCGTGTTCCTGCCGACTCCCGCGATGATTGACTCTGAGACAGGTGTTTTCGCGCTCGGACCGCAGTATGTAACCGCCGGCTCCGCGTCCGCGCCGAGAGCAAAACCGGAGGAGCGCGCGAAACAATCCGAAAACGTCGATGAGTACGAGCGTATTCTTCGCACGCTGCGGCTTCTGAACGGCGACATCGCCGACGTTTCGATTTCGCACAAAATCGAGCGCATCGAGCAGACTTCCGCACAGATATTCCGCACTGTGCGCGAGTATCCGGATAAGCTGCCGCAAATCCGCAAGCTGATGAACTACTACCTGCCGACGACGCTGAAGCTGCTCCAGTCCTACGCGAAGTACGAGCGCGAGGGCATATCCGGCGAAAACGTCGAAAAAGCGAAAAGCGACATTGACCGCGTACTCGGCAAGCTCGCGGACGGTTTTTCGGAGCAGCTCAACCTGCTCTACAAGACGGACGTGCTCGACATCGCGGCGGACATAACCGTGCTTGAGAATATGATGGAGCGCGACGGACTGACCGGCGCGTCCGCGTTCGGCGGCGCGTCCGCGGCGATTGCGGAACTCGCGGAGACTGACGCTTCGGAGCCGGATTCCGGCGCGTAGCCGGTCAGCCGCCGAGCTTGTCCGCGACGAACAGGACGACTCCGTAGACCGCGCTCGCCGCAACGCCGAATACGATTACGGGTCCGGCGATGACGAACATCTTTGCCGCCATTCCGGAGACGTACCCCTCGCTTTTGAACTCGATTGCCGGAGCGGCGACCGCATTCGCGAACCCGGTTATCGGCACGAGCGTACCCGCGCCGGCATATTTCGCGAGCCTGTCGTAAAGGTGCAGCGCGGTGAACAACACGCCGAGGAACACCATAATCACCGGCGTCGCGGCGAGGACGGTTTCTTCGGACGCGCCGGCATAGCGCAGCAGGTCGCCCGCGAGCTGTCCGGCGCAGCAGATAAGTCCGCCGAAAACGAATGCGAGCAGCATATTTCTCGCGGTTTTCGATTTCGGCGCGCGCCGCGACACGAGCGCGGAGTATTCGGATTTCGTCATTTGAAACGGCATAATATCACCCCGCGGGTATTTTGCCCCCGAAAATCAGCTATATTCAAGTATTGACAACGCCGCCCGCGTGTGGTATACTAATTTGCGTTGAACGCGCGAGCGAATCCGTGCCTAACACCGGGACAGCCGGTTTGCGGTGCGGCGAACGGCGAAATCAACCTACGGCCCGTTGGTCAAGTGGTCAAGACGGCGGCCTCTCACGCCGCAATCAGGAGTTCGACTCTCCTACGGGTCACCACAAAAATGTCAAGCCCCCGGCATAAAAAAGTTAAACTTTTTTTGTGTCGGGGGCTTGACATTTTCGTGGCGGAGAAGCCGGGATTCGAACCCGGGCCAGGCTATACACCTGCTAACGGTTTAGCAAACCGCCCCCTTCGACCTCTTGGGTACTTCTCCGTATGTAATTTATGAATATCCGCAGCCGTCGGAATTTTCCGCGCGCCCGCGCTTTTAGCCGCGCAATCTATACTAAGCCGCAATTCCCGGTCTGCCGCGCGACCCGCACGGTTATGTTACAGCCGGGCGGTAATATCGACGCCGTTTCCGTCCGGGTCTTTAATGTGGAAAAACCGATAGCCCCACGGCAGACTCTTCGGCGGCTCTTTAACCTCGACGCCTAAAGCCGTTATCCGCGCATACTCCGCGTCCACATCCGCCACGCGGAATTCAAACCCCTGACACGCATTAAACGGCTGCGGCGCAAACCCTTCGTCGCGATTAACGACAATGAAAACGGAATCATCGCCCGGGTCGCCGAAACGTATTTCGATGCGGTCGGGACCGCCGCGGTCTTCGATAATTACCGCTCCTAAAACGTCGCGGTAAAAATCAGCCGTACGTTCCGGGTCGGACGAGACAATGTTGACGGCGACGAGAACCGGCTTTACCGAACCTCCCTGCGCAGTCGCTTCTCCCATAATTCCGGTTCCTTTCAAGCATCCGTTCCGGGCGACCGTCTGTTCAGCCGAAGCGCGCGTAATTCTGTGTGCGCGCACCGCGCAATTAAGCACAGATATTATACACCGCCGCGCGGGATAATGCAACAGCTAAACGAAAATATTTATCGCCCGGCACACCGCCGGTTAGCCCACGTCTCTGTTGAAGTACTTTCGCAGCGGCTCGTTCAGTTTCTGCGCGTGCAGTTTTTCTGCCGGGAATATGCGGCGGCGCAAGTCAAGGTTTATATTCAGCGGAACCGCGTACAGCATAAACAGCAGCCAGATTGCGGATTTCGACGTTATCGCGGCAAGTACGGAGAACACGAGAACGCCGGCAACGAATATGTACTGCACCTCGCGCGGCGCGCAGAAAATTCTGCGTTCATACAGCGTCAGCGACTGCCGCAGACGGCTCGCGAGCGTCATAAGCGACAGCGTCCATACGCCGCAAAACACGAATTCCGGAATTAAGAATATCACTGCTGTCCAGCGGATAACCGGCGGGTCAGACATTGTGAAACCTTGCACCGCAAAAAAAGACACGAGACAGAGGATAAACGTCATCGTAAGCGCGTTCCGGACGATTTCAAGACTCCGGAGCCGGGATTCCGCGTTGTCTTTGAAGTTTGACGAATACAGCTTCCAGATACCGGCGAGCGTCAGAACCGGCGGGAGCAGGCAGAAAACGGTCGGCGCGGCAGCGATGATGAGCCGCACCGAATCGTAAGCCATCGGGTCGTCCGCAACCGGCATAAAGCTGAAAACGCGCGCGAAAAAGCCGCGTTTCAGAAAGAAAAATTGCACGAAACCCGCAACCGTCACCGCGAGCGCAATCAAACATATAAGCGTTATCGCTATGCAGTTGGCAAGAAATCTGCGCGACCTGAAGTATCCGATAATTTCCGGCATAACCGGATTGTCCGGCTCTCGGTGAACCCATTCTTCCTTCCAGACAGCCATCAAACGCGCCTCCGTTTTAATACCGAACTTCGCTTTTTCGCGGCTTTTATCCGAAAAAACGCGCTTACCTCGCGCCCCGCGGCTAAACTACACGCAGCAGTCCGGTTTCGGCTATGTATTCGAGCGTGGAATCCGCCCGCTCGACGGTGACGCCGTTCGTGATAACGCGCCCGTCCGCAAGCTTTACGGTGATGGTGTTCATTCCGAGCGCGGCGTAAAAACCGGCGGATTTCTTCGACACACGCGCGGCGTCTTCGCCGTTGACGTTCAGCACCTCGAACCCCTGCTGAACTTGCACCGCAACGGCGGAGCCGAAAGTCTGCTCGAACTTCCTGCGTCCTTTCTCAATGTCGAACACGCGTAGAATCCTGCGCCCGCCTATGAGCAGCACCGCGATAATGATTGCGATTGCGGTAAGCGGGATAAAACGTCCCGGACCCGCGTCGCCGAGAGCGAAAGTAAGCCATTCGTTGAATTTGTCCATATAGAATACCTGCTTTCAAGAAACTACTTCGCCGAGTTCAGCGGTTCGACGAGTCCCGCGTTAAAATGAGACTTCCTTTTTGTGCATTAGTCTTATGTATGCGGACAGTATATCAGCCGCCGCCTCAAAAGTAAAGATAAATTTTCGGAAAACAAGACAATATTATAAGTTTCCGCGGCTTCGCCCGCCCGCGCGGCGCGCCCTGCCGGGCGGACAAAATAAAACAGTTGCGGGTATCGCCATAAAAGTGGTATAATAACCGTATGACTACCATACACCAAAAAATCAGGACGCACGACGCTTCCGCGCTCGTCTCGTTCTCGCTTATGGGTCCGGAATCCGGAGGACCCTGCGTCGTGGACTCGATGGACGGCAAAATCGTCCGTATCCGTCCGTACCGCTATGACCCGGCGCGTACTCCGGAGCTTAATCCGTGGGAAATCCGCGCGCGGGGCAGCTCTTTCCGCGCGCCCGACCGCGTGACGATTTCGCCGTTCGGACTCGGCTACAAGTCGCGCGTGTACTCGAAAAACCGCGTGAAATACCCGCTCAAGCGCGTTGACTGGGACCCGGACGGCGAACGTAACCCGCAGAACCGCGGCTTGTCGAAATACGTCCGCATTTCGTGGGACGAGGCGGCGTCAATCGTCGCGAAAGAGGTTCTGCGGCAGAAAGAAGCGTACGGTATGGAAGCGATTCTGTGCCAGGCGGATATGCACGGCGAGGGCAAGCGCGTCTCGCCGAGCCACGGCTGCCCGAACAGACTGCTGTCGATAATGGGCGGCTATACGCTGCAAATGCGGAATATGGACTCGTGGGAGGGCTGGTTCTGGGGCGCGAAGCACGTCTGGGGGTGCGAACCGGTCGGCGAGATGATGCCGATGACGAACCTGTTCCCGGACATTGCGGAACATTCGGAGCTGCTGCTCTACTGGGGCTGCGACCCGGAGACCACGCCGCTCGGCGTGGTCGGACAGCTGTCGTCGAGGCTGACCTACTGGTTCTCGAAAATCGGGATTAAATCGGTATTCGTCTGCCCCGACCTCAATTACGGCGCGGCGGTTCACGCCGACAAGTGGATTCCGGTGCTCCCGAATACGGACGCGGCGTTGCAGCTCGCAATCGCGTACGTTTGGATAACCGAGGGGCTGTACGAAAAGGAGTACATCGCCACTCACGCTTACGGGTTCGACAAATTCAGCGCGTACGTGCTCGGCGGAGAGGACGGCGAACCGAAAACCCCCGCCTGGGCGAGCGAGAAGTGCGGCGTTCCGGAGTGGACAATCAAGGCTCTCGCGCGGGACTGGGCAAAGAAAACCGCGAGCAT
>JAITNK010000016.1 GCA_031290515.1 Oscillospiraceae bacterium | reverse complement strand
TGCATTACACGGAACCCGAGCGTGGAAAGCGCGGCGGACAAATTCGACGTCGTCGTCGATTTCCCGATGCCCCCCTTCCCGTATATCGCTATCTGCTTGATCTTCTTCGCCATTGTTGTGTGGACTCCTTAAGTTATAACATATATAAATTATATGCAATGCACTGCTGATATTATACGCAAACATTTCGTATATGTCAAGCGAAAAATATTTTTCGGGGAAACAGAATCTGCGGAAATCCGACGCCGTTCGACATTTGCGCTTGACACGCCCATACAAATACTGTACAATGTGAATATCTTATGAACAAATCGCGCGGGTGCGCGAAGCGGCGCCGGAATTTACTGTCGGCAGACCGCAAAAAAAATACTGAGCGCGGCGAGGCTTTGCCCGACCAAGCGGCTAACAAAAGGAGAGTAACACTATGGCATTTTGCCCGAATTGCGGAACCAACGTCGGGGACGGCAAATTCTGCCCGCAGTGCGGAACGGGTATCGCGTCCGGCGGCAGTACCGGAGGACAGCGGCAACCGCCGCCACCGCAGCCTCAAGCCCCCCCCCCCCCAGCAGCCTTACGGCGGCGCACAGCGCGGAAACGACTCCGGATACAGCAGCGGTAACTCCGGCGGCTTTGACTTCGGAAATCAGCGTCAGGCTCCGCGCGCCGCGGTGCAGGAGCGTCCGCAGCAGCAGTTCGCGGCGGCGAATACCTCCGTGAACGGCGGAGGGATTTATACGTCGTTCGCGCGCAGCGGGATTTATACCGGCTACGTCGTCGCGCAGGGCGCGCTCGCGCTGTTCTCGGTTATACTGTTCTTCCGGTTCATCACGGACTTCAGTATCATCGGAGATTTGCTTGACTTAGCCGGCGCGACGAAAGTTAAGTTTATTGCCGTCATTCTGCTGATTGCGATTACGGCGGTTCCGGTTCTCGCCGCAATCGGGCTTTTCCTGTTCAGAAACTCGCCGTCGAACGGCGCGGGTCTCGGACTCGTGAAGGGCGCGCTGAGTTTGTACGGATCAATCATAGCGTTAGCCACTCTTGCGGCAGTTATCACGCTGTTCATACTGATGCTCATTTCCGACTCCGCATCCTCATACTTCGGTTACAGCTACCGTAACAGCGCGATAGTAGGAGTGTATGTCGGGGGTATGTTTGGCGTCCTTATCAGCGCGGTGATTTTAGCACTAAACATCCGGAAGCAGACCAACATTTTAGACGACGTCCGCAAGGTGCAGACGCAGGGCGCGCACCCGAGTCCGGTCAGCCTGTTCCCGATAGTTATGGCGTTCATAGCCGCGTTCGGAAACATCACATCGCTCGGCAGCCTCGGCGAATTCGCGGGCGCGACTATGGTGCTGTTTTCAATCTCGGCGATTGCGGCGAACGCGCTGCAGGCAATCGCGCTGATAAAACTGCGCGGTATCGCGCAGAACGCAGTCGCGCCGCAGAACGTATGGGGCGTCGGCGGCGGTAACAACGGCGGCTGGTGACAGACAGCCGCTGACACGCAAACAAACAGCGACCGTCCGGGTATCCGGACGGTCGCTGTTTTATATTTTGTGCGCTAACGCGTAACCGACTTCCTGCGCAGCGGTACGGAAGCCGCCGCACGGCTGCGGGTGAATTTTACATTTAATTTCGGCTCACAGCAGCCAGCCGTCGAGACACACGCCCTGCGCCTCGTCCACGCGCCGCGCGAACGCCTCGGGATAGTCGCGCCGCCAGGCGGACATTTCCGCGTCCGTGACCCTCTGCACCTCGGCGAGAAAGCCGGACGTCGCCATACCCGTGGCGTGTTTGGACGTTATCGCGGCGGGCGTAATCGTGTTTATCGCGCCGCCGCGGTCGAGCAGACCCGGGATTATCGGGTCGAGCCGCGAGCCGTGATCGACGTAGCACACGCCCTCCGTCACGCGCTCGGTGACGTACGCGCCGCAGAGTACGATTCCGCGCTCGTTGAATACCTTGACGACGTCGCCGTGCGCAATGCCGCGCCTATCGGCTTCCCCGGGGTTCAGCCAGCACGGCTCGTACTGATAACCGTCCGCGCCGCGCACTTTCATCGTCTGCACCTCGCGGTTCCACACGATGTCGTCGCACTGCGCGTGCATACGCCACCGTCCGTGGTTGGACATAAGCAGCAGCGGGTACTTTTTCGCGCGCTCGCTCGACCGCCGCTCGTCGTGCGACTCGCCGGACTCAATCCAGTGCGGCACGGGCGGACGCTCCGGGTCGTCGGGCATATACTGCTCGATGTGCTTCGACGAGAACTCGATAAGCCCGCTCGGCGTGGTCAGCGGGTGGTTTTCCGGGTCCTCATAGAACTCGCGCAGTCCCGGAGGCAGGTCAATCGCGCCCTCCTTGCAGGGGACGATGAAAATCTTCTGCTTTGTGAACTCCTCCCACGTCATATAGTCCTCGCAGCCGGACGCTTTGTAGAAGTACCGCACCCGCTCGTCCTCCGAGAGGTTGCAGGTGTACATATCGTATACGTCTTTGCCGAGCTTTTCGGCTACGCGCGCGCACACGTCGAAGTCCGACAGCGACTCGCCGACGACGGCGGAGCTGCGGTCTGCCTTGTAAATCGACACATACGCGCCGGAGGACAGGTCGTTCGCGATGTCGTTAAGCTCGTGCTTCGTCGCGACCGGGAGGATAATATCCGCGAAATAGCAGTCGTTTTCGAGCCACGGGTGCTGCGCGACGATGCACTCTATGCTCTCGTGCCGCATACTCTCGATTGCGAGATTGCCGTCGTTCCAGCAGGTGGTGTTGCACGGCGCGTCCGTCCAAAGCATATGGATTCGGGACAGTCCGGGGCGCGGATACGCCATTTTCTCGAACTCGTACTCGCTCGTCGATTGCCGGAAGTTTTTCGAGTCCGGTATCTGCGACGAGGAGAAGCACTGCAGACCGTACCACTCGGCGTGTCCGTCGATAATCGCGCGGTGAATCAGACAGCGCGGTATAAACTGTTTCGGCGCGGGGTGCTGCTTGAACAGCTCGATAAGCTCCGGCGCGCGCTTTTGCTGCTCCGGATTGAGCGTGAAGCGTTTCATATTTATGCTCGGGTGAACGTCTCCGTCAACCGGGCGGAGCGGGTCGGCGATACTCGGCAGCGCGGGCATAAAGTCGCCCTGATACGGCAGCGGAAAGTCGCGGTTCCAGAGATTGAACTCGATAAGCTTCGCCTGATGCACGCCCGGTTTTCCGACGCCGCGCATCCCGAGCAGCAACGCTTCGAGCCGCGCCGGTTCCGTCGCGTAGGGACCCCGAATCAGTCCGCCGCCGTTGCCGTGGAGTATGCTCGCGGTTTTCTTTGCCCAGTCCCGCGCGAGAGCCTTGATTGTCCACTCCGGAACGCCGCACTTCTCGCTCGCCCAGGCGGGGGTTTTCGGTTCGCCGTCCTCTCCGCCGAGCAC
>JAITNK010000142.1 GCA_031290515.1 Oscillospiraceae bacterium | reverse complement strand
TAACCCTTAAGCTCGACTTCCCAGATGAAGCTGAGCGGGCTTCTGAACGGAGTAACCTGCGCGTCGGGGGTGAGCGTCGCCTTATCGACGGTTTCGGCGTTGTAAACGTAGATATTCTTGCGCTGATACGTCGGAATCTCGGCGGCGAGCGACGCGGCAAGCTCGAGCGCCTGCGCGTAAATCGGCTTGCGCTGCGCCTGGTCGAGCAGAGAGCGTCCGTCCTTAATCAGCTGGTTGAGCTGAACAAGAATCGCCTTCTGGTCTGCGGAACCGTTGTTGAACAGCCAGAACAGACCCTTAGCCGCGGGGGACGAACCCGTATTCTCCGCCGGGTCGGAGTACCAAATCTGGAACATATCGGGGTCAACGCCGCCCGAACCCCAGGCAGCAGCCCAAATCTGAATACCGGATTCGTACGCGGTGTTTAACTTGTCGAGCACGGAGTCGTCAACCTCAATCGACGAGTCGATGCCGAGCGAAGCGAGGACGTTCTGAGCGTTGAGGAACACGGAACCGGCGGGGTGATTGGCGGCTTCCGACGGAAGCGTCATCTTAATCGAGACCTGCTTGCCGGCTTTGTCCGCGAGGTGCGGATACTTCGTGCCGTAGTCGTCGGGGTAATACAGCTTGCCGCCGGTCGTCGTGAAGCCCGCGGCTTCAAAGAGAGCCTTGGCGGTCGCGCCGGTGCCGTCGTACGGATAGAGCTGCGTCGGGTTGTCGGGATACGCCCACTGAACTTTGGTCATCGGGCGGTAGTTGACGCTCGCAAGCTCGTGGTAGTAGTTCTCGATCGTCTGCTCGATGTCGAACACGGACGCGAGAGCCTTGCGAACCTCAAAGTCCGGGAAGAACTGCGCGTTGACGCCGATATAGCCGTAGCCGTCGTTGTCAACGAGCGTGTAGGACAGCTTCGTGTCGTTCGCAAGCTCGCCGATGAGCGTCTGCGTCGCGGAGGGCGAAGCATAGTCCACGTCTCCGGTGTCGAGAGCCGCTTTTTCGGAGCCGGAGTCGATTACCTTATAGCGGAGCGTCTTGATTTTCGGCGAGCCGAGCAGATAGTAATCGTTTGCCGTAAACGTAATGACGTTGTCCGCGAAAGAATCGAAGATGTACGGACCCGCGCCGTACGGAGTGCTGTTTTTCTCTTTCAGGTTCGCGATGAACGCCGCGTCGTTGACCGAAACGTGGTTCGCGTTGAGCGTTCCGGTGAAGCCGCGGGTGTAGTACTGCCAGGGAATGGGTTCGACGCTGAGCTTGAAGATAGCGGTCGGGTCGAGACCGTCGATAACGATTTCAAGCGTCGTGCGGACGACTCCGTCGTTGCAGACTTCGATTCCGGTCGTGATGCCGGCGGCGGAGGTCGGAGCCTCGCCGCTGCGGGCCGCCGCCGCGTATCCGGAGGCAAACGCGTCGGAGACGTAGGTGAACGGCTCGATTTCAACGGCTTCGGGAGCCATTGCGAGAAGGTCGCCCTCGTACGCGGCAAGCATAATGTTTGCGTAGTCCGTGAGCGTAATCGTGTCTATCGGGTAGGAGACGCCGTCCGCGCCGATGATAGCCGTACCGTCTTCGGACGGCTCGCCGAAGCCCCACATAACGACGCCGTAGGCAATCTTGTGCGCGTCGGACTCGCGGACGTACGCAACGTCGTTGATGAAATACGCGGACACATAGTCTTCGTTGATGTACTTGTCGGAGACATAGTTGACAATGTCGTTCGCGAGCTTCGTCACGCCGTCAACCGTGTAGTAGTAGAAGTCGGACGGCGCGTAAGCCGCGGCGGCGTCGTACGTCTCCGATTTCGCGGCTTCGGTCAGAGTGCTGATTTCGCCCGTGATTTGGTCGTACTGGTCGTCCGGAAGCTGGAGACGGTACGCTTTAAGCCCCTTGATGTTCAGGGAATAAAGCGTGCTCGATCCGTCGTACTTCGGGTCGAGGTATGTATAAATCGAGAACAGCAGGTCGTCAATCGTGACCGGGGTCACGCCGTCGCTGAATACGAGCCCCTCTTTGAGCCAGAACTTGAAGACGGTCTGCTGGCTGTCGCCGGAGCCGACGAGGTTCTGCGTGTACGCGTACGCGTACGACGGGTACTCGATACCCGCCTGCGGCTCGCCCTTCTCGTCGAACCAGAGAAGTCCGAGCTGTGTCTGGGAGGTGGCGTCAATGTCGTACGCCGACGTTCCGAAGAACGGGCTGAACTTGCCGTCGAACGTGCTCTGCTGAACGACGAACGGACGGGTGGCGTTGTTGCCCGTGCGGGGGGTGGCGAGAGCGTCGTAACGGTTGACGGGAACGTCAGCCGCGTGTCCCGCGAGCGAACCCGCGGGGTCTACGCCGGTAAGTTCTTCGCCGTCCTGGTCTCCGACTGGCGTACCCGGCTCGTTGCTCGGGTCGGTCGCAGTGTCTTTTTTGCAGGCGGTGAGTGCAAACGACAGAACGATGACGAGAGCGAGGAGAAGTGCTATTGAACGCTTTTTCATTTTGTTTTTCTTCCTTCCTGTTTATTTTTTGATGCTTTATGTTAATTTAATTAACACCGTATTTGTTGCCTGTTGCCGCGAGCCGGGTTAATCCGCCGCGGATTCGTCAAAGATTTCCGGTTCGATCGCAATCATAAGTCCGCCGACCCGCCGGACTGTGCCTTCGAGCTGATACGACGCGTCAAACTCGGTGCCCGGCGCGGAGCAGCCGGACTGCTCGGCGAAGAGGTCGCCGACGACCGCCTCGCGTCCCGCGGCGAGGTTCAGCGGCTTGAATTCGCCCTTACCGGTGCGGAACAGCAGGTTATCGAACGTACAGCCCGAGACCGTGACGTTTCCGGCTGTGCCGGAGAGGAAACCGACGAGCATAGAGCTGTCCGAGGTCTGCGAGATTTCGACGGTGCAGTCAACGAACGAAACGTCGTAAAACGCGGCTCCGCTGAGCGTTTTCCAGAGTCCGTAGCCGTCCGTCTGGTCAATCGGACGCTTCGGGCTTGTGACGGTGAGCGTCAGATTCTTAATTGTATGTCCGCCGCCGTAGAACTTTCCGGTGAATTCGTCGCCGAGCTTGGAGAGCGAAATTCCGGCGAAGTCGAGGTCGCGCGCGAGGATATAGCCGTCCGTGTGACCGGACAGACCCTCCGTCAGGTCGGAAACGGAATCGACGCGCTTGAAATCGCCCTCGATAAACTTCAGATAGACGCTTTTCAGCTGCCACGTCCCGTTGAACTCCTCGATGTTCCGCGCGATAATCGCGCTGCGCAGGTTGCGCACGGCGAGTACCGTCTCGTCCGACGTATCGGTGAGTTTCCAGCCCGCAAGCTCTATAAACCTGAACGGGTCGCGGTCGTTCTGTTCCGCGTATTCGCCGTCCCCGGACGCGTCGGCGGGTTCCGCGCTTTCGGCGTCCTCCGGGTGCTCCGCGAGCCATTCGTCAAGCGGAACGAGGATACCGGGTATCTCCTCCGCGATTTCGGAGAATATGTCCGCGTCCGCGGGTACCGGAACGACCGCGCCCGTGTCGGAGAAGTCGTACGGCACCGTACACGCCGCGTCCTCGAAATAGCCGAAGAATGAGTATCCCGCCGGAGTATATCCGGATATGAGACCGAGCGGCGCGATTTCGGACGGCTTGGTGACTACGATTCTGCTGACCGTTCCGGCGGGTCCCTCGGGATACAGCGAACTCACCGCGTCCGACTGCGGATTCACATAATATAAATAGGAGGTCGGCACCCAGTAGGCGTACAGCGTCGTGTCCTCCGTGACCCTGTCAAACTCAAAGTCCCAGCGGTCTTCGGGAGCGAAAACATACCGCACCGCGCCGTCCGCGCCGGTTTCCTCCGTCACGTCCGTGTACCATCCGGCGAGCAGCCAGCCGCTTTTTACCGGAGTCGTGAGCATACCGACGGAGCCGGACGGTTTGAATAAGTACGATTCGGGCGCGTAGTATGTCGTGCGCACGCCGCGCTGTTCGATAACGCCGCCGAGCGCGTTGTACTTCACCTCGACGCCGAAGCCCCAGTCGCCCGGGTCGATTGCCGCGCCGGCTCTGCCGCACGAAACCGCGAGCAGCAGAGCGCAGAGAAGCGGTGCGAGCAATATAAGTTTACCGCGTATTCTCAATAACGACATCAGGAAGCACACTTTCCCTTTTTGTATTTATCACAGTATAGCAGATATGCGGACGCTGTGCAAGTTATAAATTAAAATTTTGTAACATTTTGAAAAAAATAATATGGCAACGGCGGAAATATTCACAAAAATATGTGGTATTTTACCTAAAAGCGGCGAAGCGCGTCGGATTTTCGGGTCAGCCGGCCGCAACGCGGGGCGGAGTCGCGCCGCGCGGCTGCGCGGCAGCCGGCGTGAAGCCCGGACGCCTGAGGGAATTCGTTGTCCCGAGCGGCGGCTGATAACAACTTTTGTAAACATTTAAGCGTTTTGTCTCCGAAATATCACCATTTTTTACCGAATTTTAACCGGAAAACACTCGAATCTGTAACTTTATCGCGGTATAATGGATTCACAAACACGAGCCGGGCGGCGCGCTTTCCGTGAACGCGGGGCGCGGTATGCCGGAATATGTTTTGCGTTTCATAGTTAGTTTCCTTTCCCTTTGCCCGCCTGTAAAGGCGGGCTTTTTTTTGTCTTGCCCTGCGCGGAGGATTGTGGTATACTATCCGCAAGTGGATAGTAACCCTGTTCAAGCTAATATACCGCGACGGCACTTCGCGCCTGCGGTATAAGTCCGCAGACCGTCGGGCAAAGCCCTTGTGGAAAACCGTCAAACATACAAATATAATTACAGTTATAGAGGTCGGTAAATTGCTATGAATATTTCAAAAAAAGCCGGATGCGCGCTGCTGATTGCGTTTTTCGTCGCAATCGCCGTGCTCGGCGTGTATCTCGGGTTCAAGGTAGGAAAGGTGAACGCCGCCGGGAGCGCGGGAACCAAGGACGACCCGCTCGTCACGCTCAGCTATCTGAACGAGGTGTTCAAGCCGGAGATAAACGCCGCGCTCGCCAAAAAAGCCGACGAAGCCGCGGCGGAGAACCGCGCGCTCGTCGAGTCTGCGGTCGCGGGGTACACGCCGCCGGAACCGCGGGAGTCCGAATATTCGTCGGTAACGCTGTACAAAGACCAGAAAGTGACGCTCGCAAACGGTACGAACGCGTTCTTCGCCGGGGGAGAGGTGACGTTTACGTCGGGTAAGCTCTTTGATATGTCCGCTTCCTCTTCGCCCGCCGCGAAAGCCGTAATACCTGCGTACCACTGGGTTTTCTCGACCGGCGACTCGGTCCTGACCGTGACCGGCGACTCGGTTGTGATGACCTCGAGCGGCGCGTATAAGATAGATTAGGCATATATTTCCGCTCGCGGGGCGAAGCCACACTCCGTACCTGCAAGCTCGCATAGGGAACGCGACGACCGCGCGGCTCGTGCCGATTTGTCTGAGGAGGCGGGAATTTCGGCAAAGCCGGGTCTCACGGAAGCGGCGTTTTGACGAAGCATAAGCGCGGTGAGCTTCGCCTGCCGGAGCGAATAATAAGATAATAAACAAAAGTCCCGCATAGAATCG
>JAITNK010000138.1 GCA_031290515.1 Oscillospiraceae bacterium | reverse complement strand
GCGAGGATTTTCAGCGAGATTTCGCCGCCGACGGCAAAGCCGGAAGTCCGCCCGGAGCCGCAGACGGCAAGACCCGCGCCGGAATCCGCGGCGAAGCCCGCGATTAAACCGTTGTCCGCACAGCAGTCCGAGAGAGCGCGTCCCGCGTCCGCGGACGCGTCCCCCGTGCGCTCCGCTCCGCAGGCGTACTCAACGCCGCCGACCGAGCGGCCGGCGATTAAGCCGCCGCACTCCGCGCCGCAGCCGGAAGCGGGGTATTCCGGCAAAGCCGCGGCTACCGAGAGCGGCGTTTTGCCGAAACCCGAGCGGCAAACGAGCGCGGGAGACTCCGCCGGTCAGGCGGACAACGAAGCCGAAATATTTAAGCTGCTCGACGGGCTGTCGCAGCCGCCGCCCGCCGCGCGCCCCGCGGAAGCCGCGCCCGGACCGGCGATTAAACCGCCGGCACAGTCCGCGCCGCAACCCGACCGGACGGCTGAACCCGCGGCAAAGCCGCCGCAGTCCGGCGGCGACTTTATGAGTATCCTCGAATCGATAATGGACGAATAGCGCAAAAAGCCGCCGCAAGGCGGCTTTTTATATATTGACAATTGTACCGCTGCCGGCTGCCGTCACTCGTCCAGCTTCAGCACCGCCATAAACGCCTCCTGCGGCACAGACACGCTGCCGAGCTGACGCATACGCTTTTTGCCCTCTTTCTGCTTTTCGAGCAGCTTTTTTTTGCGCGTAATGTCGCCGCCGTAGCACTTCGCGAGCACGTCCTTGCGGAGTGCCTTTATTGTCTCGCGGGCGATGACCTTGCCGCCGATTGCCGCCTGTACCGGTATCTCGAACAGCTGACGCGGGATATGCTCTTTGAGCTTTTCGGCGATTCTGCGCCCGCGCGCGTAGGCTTTTTCACGGTGTACGATGAACGAAAGCGCGTCCACAATCTCGCCGTTGAGCAGAATGTCGAGCTTCACGAGGTCGCTCTTGCGGTAGTCCGCGAACTCGTAGTCAAGCGACGCGTACCCGCGCGAGCGGGACTTAAGCGCGTCGAAAAAGTCGTAGATTATCTCGTTGAGCGGCATTTCGTACTTAAGCTCGGCGCGCGTCTTGTCGAGGTAGTCCATACCGACGTTTATGCCGCGCCGGTCCTGACACAGTTCCATAATGTTGCCGATATACTCCGCCGGGCAGATAATAGACGCCTTGACGAACGGCTCGTCCGCCTCCGCGATGACCGCGGGGTCCGGATAGTTCAGCGGGTTGTCCACTACGAGCGTCACGCCGTCCGTTTTTGTGATGTGGTACACGACGGAGGGCGCGGTCGTGATGAGGTCGAGGTTGTACTCGCGTTCGAGCCGCTCCTGTACGATTTCCATATGCAGCAGCCCGAGGAAGCCGCAGCGGAACCCGAAACCGAGCGCGACGGACGACTCCGGCTCGAACGACAACGCCGCGTCGTTAAGCCGCAGCTTTTCGAGCGCGTCGCGCAGGTCCGGGTACTTCGCGCCGTCCGCCGTGTACACGCCGGAGAACACCATCGGCTGCGCCGCCTTGTACCCGGGAAGCGGCTCCGAAGCCGGGTTCGCCGCGGTCGTGACCGTGTCGCCGACGCGCGTGTCCGCGACGTTTTTGATGCTCGCGGTGAAATATCCCACGTCGCCGGCGGAAAGCTCTTCGCACGGTTCGAGTCCGACGGGAGCCATATGCCCGAGTTCGACGACGCGGTACGCCGCGCCGGCAGACATAAGGCGCACCTCTTAGCCGGCGCGGAGCGTACCGTCGAACACGCGCATATAGACGATAACGCCGCGGTACTGGTCGTACTGAGAGTCGAAAATGAGCGCGCGGAGCGGGGACGACGCGTCGCCGCCCGGTGCGGGAATCGTTTTGACGATACTTTCGAGCACGGCTTCGATATTAACGCCGTTTTTTGCGGAAATCTCCGGCGCGTCCTCCGCGGGAATACCGATTATATCCTCGATTTCGTGCTTGACGCGCGCGGGGTCCGCCGCGGGGAGGTCGATTTTGTTGATGACCGGCATAATCTCGAGATTGTGGTCGAGCGCGAGATATGTGTTCGCGAGAGTCTGTGCTTCGACGCCCTGCGCCGCGTCCACAACGAGCAGCGCGCCCTCGCAGGCGGCGAGCGAGCGGGACACCTCGTAGTTGAAATCGACGTGACCGGGCGTGTCGATTAAATTAAGGCGGTAGACCTCTCCGTCCGCCGCCTTATAGCGGAGCGAGACGGCGCGCGCCTTAATCGTAATCCCGCGTTCGCGCTCAAGCTCCATATTGTCGAGCAGCTGGTCGGACATATCGCGTGCCGCGACCGCGCCGCAAAGCTCGATGAGCCTGTCCGACAGAGTGCTTTTGCCGTGGTCGATGTGCGCGATGATAGAGAAATTGCGAATGTCTTTGGGTGGCATAGTGCCTCCTTGCTGCTTATCGCCGCGCGGCGGAGCCTCGCGTCGCTCAAAGTTTCGGCAAAACGCCGCGGTTCCGCCCGCCGCGAAACACGACGACGACCGCAGGCTGTCCCGGCGTCGTCAGCTGTCAACCGCCGCGTCCGGCACAAACGAAGACGACTCGCCCGCGGCGGGCAGCCCCGCCGCCCATTCGTAGCCGAGTTCCGCGAAGTCCGCGTCGGAACGCAGAAAGTACAGCTCCGCGCCTTCCTCGTCGCACATCGCGGCGTCAAGATGATACGACTTGCCGCCGAGCGTCACGAGGTTCCAGACGCGCCGCCTGCCGTCCAGTGTGCCGCGAACCGCGCGGCAGGAAATATTAAGCTCGTCGCACAGGGCTTTCATCGCCATAGCGTACCCCTCGGCGACGGCGCGTCCCTCAAGCAGCGCGCCGTAAGCCGTCGCGGAGAAGTTCTGCGTCGAGTAATCGGGGAGCGACGCCGTGGCGGAGTCGTACTCCGCAAGCTCCGCAAGCCGTCCGGCGAGCGCGTAGACTATCTCCTCGTCGGAGTCGCCGGAGACGCGGCGCGCAATGTCGCCGACGGTTTCCGCGACCTGAGTTTTACTCAGTTGCAGAAGCGAAACGCTGTGACTGTAGCCGAAAGAAATCTCGAATATGCGCTCCGCGTTCGGCGGCGGGAACTCCGGGTACATTCGCACTTCCGTAATCGGAAGCATCGGAATCTGCGCCGGATTTTCGTAGTACGCTTCCTCCGCGGCGGCGATAATCTCCTCCGCCGTGACGCTCGCGAGCGTCGTCGAAATAACGGTCGATTCCGTCAGCTCCGACATAACGTCGAGCAGACGCGTCCGCAGGTACCGCACCGTCGGCACGGACACGACCGCCGCCGCCTGCGCCTCGGTTCTGCGGTACGCCGCCGAAACGTGAAGCTGCGCGTACGACACAATCGTCGCCGCTTCAAACGTAATATCCTCGACGGAGAACGCGCAGAACGCGTTCTCCCGCAGGAGCGTGTCGCGGACGCGCTCCGCCTCCGAGAGAATCATCTCCGGGTCGAGCGCGCCGTCCTCCGCGGGGTAAGAGTATATGTTGATTTCGCCGGAAGTCCGCCGCGCCGAAACTATGTTCCGCACCGCGGCGAGCAGAGAATCAAAGTCCTCCGCCGTGAGACTGTCCGCCTCCGACCCGTCCGGCGACGGCGAGTCGTGCTGCGACGTGACGATGCGCTCGCCCTCCAGTATTCCGGAGCAGCCGGACAGCATAATCAGTGCGGCGAGCAGTACGGCGAGCGTCCGCCGCGCCGTACCCGGCTTGCGCCGGCTCATACGTCGAGCGACGTTATCCCCGCGAGGAAGTCGGCGATGCTCACCGTGCGGATTCCGCCGGAATTGCCGAGCGAGGTCAGGTCGGTCGTAAGAATCAGTTTCGGATAGTGGTCGCGGACGGCGACAAGGCTCGACTTAAGTCCTTCCTCCCGACCGTGAAGCTCGCTTCCGAGCTGCAGGTACACGCGCCGGTCGCCGGAAATGGCGACGAAGTCGATTTCGCGCCGCCCTAACTTGCCCATATAGACCTCGAACCCGCGCCGCTTCATCTCGAGGTACACCGCGTTTTCAAGACCGGTGGAGACGGCGGACGGCTTGAAGCCGAGCAGCGCGTACCGCATAGCCGCGTCCGCCGGATAGAATTTTTCCTGTGTTTTAAGCGGCTCGTCCGCCTGCAAATCGTATCTGCGGCAGCGCGCGATGAGATACGCCGTCTCGAGCCGCTCTATATAAGTATAAACCGTTTCGATGTTGATTTCCTTGTTCTGCCCGCGCAGACTGTCCGAAACGTGCTTCGCGGAGAAGTTGGAGCCGACGTTCTCGAATATGAACCGCGTGACGCGTTCGAGCTGGTCGGGGCGGCGCAGCTGTCCGAGTCCGACTACGTCCGTCCAGACGGCGGCATTCATCACGTCGCGAATGTAGGCGTAAGCTTCCGCCTGCGTGTGCGAGCGGACGTGCAGGTCGGGGAAACCGCCGGTCAGCAGATAGCGCACAAGCTCGCGCGGAATGTCCTCCGTCTGCGCGTACTGTCCGCGGAACTCGAGGTATTCCGAGAACGAAAGCGGCAGTATCTCGAAAACCTTGACGCGGTTTTCGAGCACAGCCATAACGCTTTTGTCGGTAATCTTCGCGTTCGACCCGGCGGCGTAAATGTCGGCGTTCGCGTCGTGCATAAGGTGCAGCGCGGCTTTTTCCCAGCCGACGACGCGCTGTACCTCGTCGAGAAAAACGTACAGCTTCTCGTCCTGCTCCGCTTTCGCGGAGACAGCGGCATAGAGCGACTGATAGTCCTCAATCGCGCTGTTTTCAAGCCCCTCGAACGAGAGGTTCACGATATTCTTTTTCGGCACTCCGCGCGCGGCAAGCTCGTCCTGCACGGAAAGCAGAACGGAAGTTTTTCCGGCGCGCTTCATTCCGGTGAGAATTTTCACCGTGCCGGTGTCCGCGTATTTGAGTATATCGTCTGCGTAAGTCCTGCGGCGCAGCATTATGTAGTCCCCCGTAAATTATTTGTTGCCGAGAGGAATATAATGATACCACACTTTGAGCAAAGAAACAACTCATTTTTTGCGGTTTTTGCGGTTACAACGAGAAAATTTTGAAGTTTCTGTTTATTTGCCGCTTGGTTTATTAACCGCTCGGTCGGCAAAGCCGTGCTGCGCTTGATATTTTTCGCCGCGGGCGATTTGCGCGACTGCGGTCGCGCGGACTCCGGGGGAACCACAGGGGGAAACCCCCTATGGCTCCCCCAGACCCCCTCTGACCCCCTTGGACGCGGAAATGGCGTTCGCTCCTCTCACTTTGTGTCGTTGCACGGCGCAGCCGCACACTGCGCCGCGCAATCGGGACTTTTGTGCGTACCACCGCACAGTGCGGCTGCGCTGTGCAGCGACCCTGCGCGAACAGCGTGAGCGCGACTTCCGTTCCCCTTAGCCAAGGGGAGAGTGCAGAGAGGGGGCGGGCGGCGTTTGAGCCGCCCCCTCTTTGCTCCTCTCCGTCCGCAGACGGTGATACCTGCTCGCAGCGAAACGCCCCGCTCATCGCAATGAGCGAAACCCAACCCCGCAGGCGCATAACGCCCGCGTAGCGGCTCCGCAATTCATAATTCTTAATTATATTGCGTCTCCGCCGTCATACTGCGCACATACCGCGTAAGTTCCGCCGCCGCGGAGCCGCCGCCGCGCGCGATAATGTCAACAATCGCGCTGCCGACGATTACGCCGTCGGCGAGGGCGCGCATTTTCGCCGCCTGCTCCGGACTGTGAATCCCGAAGCCGACCGCGACCGGAGTGTCCGTGTTGCGGCGGATTTCCGCGACGAGCGGCTTAAGGTCGGTAGTTATCTCGCTGCGCGCGCCGGTAACGCCCATACTCGAAACGAGATAGACATACCCGCGCGAGTCGCGGACGGCTTTCGCAATGCGCTCCGCGGAGGTCGGCGCGACGAGCGTAATGAGGTCAACGCCGTGTTCGTCGGCGAACGGACGCAGCTCCGCGCTCTCTTCAAACGGGAGGTCGGGGATTATCACGCCGGAGACGGCGCACTCCGCGCACCTTTTGAAAAACCGTTCGTAGCCGTAGCGGAAAACCGGGTTCAGATAGCCCATAAGCACGAGCGGCGCGGCGACTTCGCGCGATACGTCCGCCGTCAGCGCGAAAATCGCGTCGAGCGTCGCGCCGGAGTCTTTCGCGCGGAGATTCGCCGCCTGTATGACCTCGCCCTCGGCAATCGGGTCGGAGAACGGAATCCCGATTTCGATAATGTCCGCGCCGCCCTCCGCGAGCGCGGCGATGTACTCGCGCGTTTTCGCGAGCGACGGGTCGCCCGCCATTAAGTACGCCGCGAAGCACTTTTTGCCCGAGAACGCCGCCGTGATTTTCGATTTGTTATTCATAAAGCTCCTCTCCCGTGTGCCGCGCGATAGCCGCGACGTCCTTGTCGCCGCGTCCGGACAGGCAGATAATTACGGCTTCGTCCGCGCTCATACCCGGAACGAGCTTCCGCGCGTAAGCGACGGCGTGCGCCGACTCAATCGCCGGAATAATCCCCTCGGCGCGCGACAGGAACGAGAACGTGTCAACCGCCTCCGCGTCCGTCACCGGGACGTACTCCGCTCTGCCGGTTTCGTGAAGCCGCGCGTGCTCCGGACCGATTCCCGGATAGTCAAGCCCCGCCGAAATCGAGTACACCGGCGCGATTTGCCCGTGCTCGTCCTGAACGAAATAGGACTTCATACCGTGGAAAATCCCGACCTCGCCGCGCGCAATCGTCGCCGCGTGTTCGCCGGTGTCAACGCCGCGCCCCGCCGCCTCGCAGCCGATGAGGCGCACGCCCCCGTCGCCGATGAAGTGCCAGAACATACCGATTGCGTTCGACCCGCCGCCGACGCACGCGACTACCGCCGACGGGAGCCTGCCCTCCGCCGCGAGTATCTGCTCTCTCGCCTCGCGCGAGATGACCGCCTGATAGTCGCGTACAATCGTCGGAAACGGGTGCGGTCCCATAACGGAGCCGAGGCAGTAGTGCGTCGTCGCGACGCTATTAGACCACTCGCGCATCGCTTCGTTGACCGCGTCCTTGAGCGTTTTCGTGCCGGAGGTCACGGCGTTTACCTTCGCGCCGAGCAGACGCATACGGTACACGTTCAACGCCTGCCGCCGCGTGTCCTCCTCGCCCATATAAACTTCGCATTCAAGCCCGAGCAGAGCCGCCGCCGTCGCCGCCGCGACTCCGTGCTGACCCGCGCCGGTCTCCGCGATAATGCGCGTTTTGCCCATACGCTTCGCGAGGAGAGCCTGCCCGAGGACGTTGTTGATTTTGTGGCTGCCGGTGTGGTTCATATCCTCGCGCTTGAGATAGACGCGCGCGCCGCCGAGTTCGCGCGTCAGGTTCGCCGCGAAGTACAGCGGACTCGGCCGCCCAGCGTAGCCGTTTAAGAGCGCGTTAAGCTCCGACTGAAACGCCGCGTCCGCTTTCGACGACTCGTATGCCGCCTCGAGGTCGTACAACGCCTGCATAAGCGTCTCCGGAACGTACTGTCCCCCGAAGCCGCCGAAGCGTCCTTTTTTATTGCTCATTACTATATGCCACCTCGTTATTATTCGCTCGGTCGGCAAAGCCTCCCGTCGCTGAATATTTTTCGCCGTCTCGGACGGCTCAAAAACGCCGCTGCTTTTCCGTAAGCTCGCAAGCTCGCTAACGAAAAATTACTCGCGGCGGCTCGCGAACTCGTTCGCTCGCTTACACAGCCGTAATTGCGCCGCACACCGCGGGGCGCGTTCAGGGCTTTTGCCGCGCTTCCCGTCCGCCCGCGCCCGCAGACGCATACGCCGGCGCAGCCGGCTCATTCATTACTTTATTATTCATTCACAATTTTCATTGCCGCGAAGCGGCTGCGCCCTCGCCGCTTCGATGAACGCACGCATCTTGCCGAAGTCTTTCGCGCCGTCCGTCTCCACGCCGGAGCTTACGTCCGCGCAGTAGGGTCGGTATCGGCGGACGAGAGCGCGCGCGTTTTCCGGGGTCAGTCCGCCCGCGAGAAAAAACGGTATGGACGGCAGCTGTGCTCCGCCGAGCTTCGCGAGCGTTCCGGAGCCGGGGTTTTCGCCGTCGATGAGCGCGAAGTCCGCGCCGTGCGGCACGGTTTCGCCCGGACGCACAGACTTTATTACCGGCAGCGCGGTCAGCCGGCGAAGCTCCGCGATGTAGTCCGCGTCCTCCGCGCCGTGCAGCTGAATCAGACGGATTGCGCCGCCGTTCGCGATTTCCGCGATTTCCGAAAGCGGCTGGTTGCGGAACACGCCGACCGCCGCGATTCGTCCATCAAGCGTCGCCGCGAGCTGTTCCGCGATTGCGCGAGAGACGCGTCTGCGGCTTTCCGCAAACCCGAAGCCGACATACTCCGGCAGCAGTTCGTTGACGAACGCAACGTCCCCGCGCCGCGTGAGTCCGCAGATTTTGACCTTGGTCACGGCTCGCTCCTCAGCTCGCGCAGCTTCGCGCGGCGGTCGGGAGCGCGCATTAACGCTTCGCCCACAAGCACCGCGTCCGCGCCCGCTTCCTGCGCCGCAACGCAGTCCGCGCGGGTGACGAATCCGCTCTCCGCTACGAGCGTAACGCCGCCCGGCAGGTACGGACGGAGCCGCGCGAAGTTCGCGGGACTGACCTCGAACGTGCGCAAATCGCGGTTGTTGACGCCGACGACGGTCGCGCCGGCGCGGAGCGCGGCTTCGCACTCGCGTTCGTCGTGAGCTTCGACGAGCGCGGTAAGCCCGAGTTCCCGCGCGAGCGACGCGAAAGCCGAGAGCCGCGCGCCGTCTGAAATCGCGCAGATGAGCAGTACGGCGGCGGCTCCGAGCGCGCGGGCTTCGTAAATCTGGTATTCGTCAACCGTGAAGTCCTTGCGGAGCGCGGGAAGCGGAACCGCCGCCGCGATTTCACGCAGGTATTCGTCCGAGCCGAGAAACCGCTCCGGCTCGGTCAGCACGGAAACGCAGTCGGCTCCGGCGGAGGCGTAGTCCCGCGCGATTTCGAGGTAGGGGAAGTCCGCCGAGATAACGCCCTTCGACGGAGAGGCGCGCTTCACCTCGCAGATGAACGACAATCTCGGTTTTTTAAGCGATTTTTCAAACGCGAAGTCCGGACTGCGCGCGGCGAGCGCGAGAGTTTCGATTTCGCGCCGCGAAATAACGGCTTTCGCCCGCTCGCACCGGAGCCGCGATGATTCCGCGAGCGTTTCGAGTACGCTCACGCTTCGGTTTCCGCCGCGCGGTTCGAGGAGGCGATGAACGCCTCGAGCTGCGCGTAAGCCCGTCCGCCGTCGATAGTCTCGGCTGCGAGCGCGACGCAGCTTCGCAGGGTCAAATCGCGCCGCGCCATATAGATGCATACGGCGGAGTTCAGCAGCACTATGTCGCGCTTCGCGCCCGGCTCGCCGCGAAGTACGCTCCGCGCGATTTCGGCGTTCACCTCCGGGTCGCCTCCGACAAGCTCCGCCGGTTCGCACCGCGCAAGCCCGAACCGCTCCGGCGTAATGAGATAGCTGTTGAGACGGCCGTCCCGCGCCTCGCAGACGGTCGTCGCCCCGGTGAGCGTGATTTCGTCAAGCCCGTCGTGACCGTGTACGACTACGGCGTGCTTGCAGCCCAAATTCGCGAGCACGCGCGCGAGCGGCGCGACGAGAGCCTCGTCGTACACGCCGAGCAGCTGCATAGTCGCGCCCGCGGGATTCGCGAGCGGTCCCAGAATGTTGAACAGCGTCCGCACGCCAAGCTCCCGCCGCACGGGTGCGACGTGGCGCATAGCGTCGTGGTACACGGACGCGAGCATAAAGCACATTCCCGTCTCGCGAAGCACCCGCTCCGACTGCTTCGCGGTGAGCGAGATGTTCACGCCGAGAGCCTCGAGCAAATCGGCGGAGCCGCACTTGCTCGAGACGCTGCGCCCGCCGTGTTTCGCGACGCGCACGCCCGCCGCCGCCGCGACGAACGCGGACACGGTGCTGATGTTGAAGCTGTAGAGTTCGTCGCCGCCGGTGCCGACGATGTCGAGCACGTCGGTGTCCGGCGTGAGCTTCTGGCATTTCTCGCGCAGTACGGCGGCGCAGGCGGTGATTTCCTCAATCGTTTCGCCGCGAAGCCGCATAGCCGTCAGAAACGAACCCATCTGCGCCGCGGTCGCGCGCCCCTCCATCATTTCGAGCATAACCCCGCGCGCCTCGGAAGCCGTGAGGTTATTGCCGCCGATTACATTATAAATAGCGTTTGCAATCATTTCAGTGCTCCCTCCGTTATCGCGAGAAAGTTTTCCATTATTACGCGTCCGTCCGGCGTCAGAATCGACTCCGGGTGAAACTGCACTCCGTAAATCTCATACTCGCGGTGCTTGACCGCCATAACCTCGCCGTCCTCGTCCTCCGCGACGACGAGCAGCTCGTCCGGCAGACTGTCCCGCGCGGCGGCGAGCGAGTGGTACCGCCCCGCTTCGATTATCGGAGGCAGTCCGAGAAACAGCGGGCTTCCGCTCGCGATGTGAACCGCGCTGCGCTTGCCGTGCATAAGCGTTTTTGCATACGTCACCTCCGCGCCGAACACCTCGCATATCGCCTGATGTCCGAGACACACGCCGAGTATCGGGACGCGCCCCGCGAGAAGCCGCACCGCGTCCTCGGTAACGCCTGCGTCCGCCGGTCTGCCGGGTCCCGGCGACAGGATAACGCGGTCGGCTCCGAGAGCCGCGATTTGCTCCGCGGTGAACTCGTCGTTTTTGACGACGCGCACGTCCGGCGAGATTTCCCCCGCGAGCTGATACAGATTATAGGTAAACGAATCGTAGTTGTCGATTATAAGCGTCATAGTCGTTTCACTCCTTAAGTTATTGACCGCTTGGTCGGGCGATCGGGGTCCCCGCGAAGTCCGCGGACTTCGCGGGGTGAGAAAGCCCTCCCTGCGCTCCGTGCTTGCTCCGCTCGCACGGGGAACGCGTCTGCGGACGCATACCGCCGCAAAGCGGCTCCGCAATTGTCAATTAGCTCGTCGCCCCGCCGAGCGTCAGCGCGTTCATCATCGCTTCGGCTTTGCGGACGCACTCGTCGTACTCGCGGTCGGGGACGCTGTCCGCGACGATTCCCGCGCCCGCCTGGACGTATACGCGCCCGGCTTTCAGCACAGCCATACGGATTCCGATGCAAAAGTCCATATTGCCGGCGAAGTCGAAGTAGCCGACCGCGCCGCCGTAAGCCCCGCGCCGCACTCCCTCGAGCGCGTCCACTATTTCGCAGGCGCGTTTTTTCGGCGCGCCGGACAGCGTTCCCGCGGGGAGCGCGGCGGCGAGTACGTCCGGCGCGAGAACGTCGTCCCGGACGCGCCCCGTGACCTTGGACGCGATGTGGCAGACGTGCGACAGTTTCTTGACCGTGCGGTACTCCGACGTTTTCACCGTGCCGAATTTGCAGACGCGGCCGAGGTCGTTGCGCCCGAGGTCTACGAGCATATCGTGTTCAGAAAGCTCCTTTTCGTCGGAGAGCAGCTTTTCGATAAGCGCGTCCGTCTCCGCGTCGTCGTCCGTGCGCGGACACGTTCCGGCGAGCGGATACGTCGTCGCGACGCCGTCCTTAAGCGAGACGAGCGTCTCCGGCGACGCGCCCGCGAGCTGCAAATCCGCAAACCTCACATAAAACATATACGCCGACGGGTTCACCGTCCGCAGAACCCTGTAAGCGTCGAACAAATCGCCGCCGTACGGCGCGGAGAAGCGCACGGACGGCACGCACTGGAATATGTCGCCCTCAAAGATGTGCCGCTTCGCGGTTTCGACGGCGCGGACGAACTCTTCCCGCGTCTTGGTCGCGGTGAACCCGCCGAGTACGCCGGACTTCGGCGGCGGGAGCGAACCGCGTTCCGCGAAGAGTACGCGCTCCATTTCGTCAAGCGCGGCTACGGCGGCGTAATAGCTCTCGTCGGAGCCGTCCGCCGGAGCGTTCGCAATCAGCACGAGCTTCTGCCGGAAGCTGTCGAACGCAATCACCTTGTCGAACAGCATAAGCCGGAAGTCGTCGTACCCCACGTCGTCAGCCGCGCTGAGCTTCAGGCTCGGCTCGACGCGGCAGAGATATTCGTACGAGAAGTAGCCGACGAATCCCCCGGTGAACGGAGGCAGCCGGTCGAGCCTCGGCGAGCGGTAGCTCGCCGTCAGCGCGCGCAGCAGCGCGTGGGTGTCGCCGAGCTTGCGGTTTGAAGCTCCGTCGGCGCGGCTGATTGCGATACCCTCCGCGTCGCCGGTGACGGTCAGCGTCGGACTGTAGCCGATGAACGTCCAGCGGCTCCAGTTGTCGCCGCCGGGCGCGGACTCGAGCAGAAAGCACTCGGCTCCGGCGGAGCGAATCGCCGCGAGAGCTTCGATAGGCGTTATCGCGTCGGAAAACAGCTCCCGCGAGACGGGTACGAGGCTGTACCCCGCGGCGAGCGTCCGCGCCTCTTCGAGCGTCGGTCTTGTCGTTGTCATTAAAAGTTCCTTTCCCGGGGAAAAACAAAGTCCGCCCCCGACATAAATAATGTCAAGGACGGACGAATCCGCGGTGCCACCTTGCTTCGCGTCAATAAAAACGCGCTCTTACGGATACACAGTGTACCGCGCGGAGCGCAAAAAGCTTCGCGGGATACAGCCATATCCCCCGCAACTAACGTATGCGGTGCACGTCGCAGCATTTAACTGCGCCCTCCGCGGTCCATTTGACGCGCCGCCTGTACCGGATTCACAGCACCCCGGCTCTCTGAAACTGCGTTTCGCGCCTTTACCTCCGCATCAGCGGTTTAGATTGAATTATCCGTATGATAACACACCCAAACGCCGATGTCAAGACTTTTTTGCGGCTATTTCTGTTTGTATCTGTCGGCGGCAAACGCCGCGATTATCTTGCCGGCGGATCTGCCCAAATCTCCATAATGTTTTCCGCCGTAAATTTCGGCGAGAGTAGCAACGCTATTGCCGAGGTTTGTTTCGCCCGACGCGTCGCTGAGCTTTTGTGAAAGAAACGCGATTTCTTCGTCGGCGCAAGTGATAATCAGCAAAGTCTTTTGCGCGGACGCTTTTTTCACGGCGTTTCCCACCGCGCTCGCCGCGCCAAGCGCGACGCCGACTCCGCTAAACCCGAACACAGAGGTTTTTGTGTAGCCCTCTTGTATATCGTCGTGGCGGATATTCACGATGTCGCCCGCGGGAATACGCTTGTCAAAGTGTCCGGCGGAGATGATTATGTCGCCGTTCACATACGCGACTTCGCAGTCCGTGTCCTGCGATAAGGGGAGCCCGCCGTACAGCTTGAAAACTCCGCACGCCTCCGTGCCGTATTTAGTCGCTACGTCGGTGCGACGCTGACGCACAGCCGCGATTTTTTTCTGTCGCTTTTTGTAAGGCCAGACGATTCCCGTGACTATTATTGCTCCTCCGAAGAGTACGCCTACGACTATTCTAATAAAAACAAGCATTTGCCAAACCTCCGATTTAGTCTAAAGTTTTCACATTATATCACGAGGGGGGGGGGGGTGCGTCAAGCACTTTTTTGACTTTTTGCGACAATTTTTTTCGTGCGCGCAAAAGATACCGTCACGGCGCGCACTACGGCGGAAATCTGGAACACCAGCTTCTTCGTCGCGCCGACGCAGGACGCCGGAGCCTATGACCGCTACAAATGCACCGCGAACGACCTCAGTATCGCGATACTCGACTCGTTCCCGGTCACGCCCCCGGGCGGCGGTACCACCGGCGGCACGGGAGGCACCGGCGGCACCGGAGGCACGGGCGACGAGGTGATAGACATCGGCGAAGGCGAGACCGCGCTCTCCGAGCTTCCCGTCGCCGCCGGAATCGCCGACCTGTTCTATATCCGCGACGGACTGGCGTACACCGAAGGCTCGCTTACAGGCGGCGTGCGGTACTTCCGCCCGGACGCTTTTGTGACCCGCGCGGAAGTCGCGCAGATGCTGTTCAACCTCCTGCTGGCTTCCGGCAAAGACGAGCCGGCGCCCGGTCGTTTCTCCGACGTTGGGGACGGGTGGTACGCGCAGCCGATAAACTATCTCGCAAGCATCGGTATCATTGACGGCTACGACGACGGCACATTCAAGCCGGGCAAAGCTATCACTCGGCGCGAGTTCGTCAAGCTGCTCGCCGCCGCGGTTGACGCGATTGAGTCGGAGCGCGTTCCGTTCACCGACGTCAAGACGACGGACTGGGCTTACAACTACATCGTTACGGCGTATGAGTACGGCTGGATTGAGGGCGACGGCGGCAAGTTCCGCCCCGCGGACAGCATCAAGCGGTGCGAAGCCGTCAAGATTATCAATTTCGCAATCGGCCGTTCAATCGAGGTCGAGGACATCACGGACGAGCAGAAAGCGTACTACGCCGACCTTGCGGGCGTTGACCCGACCGTCTGGTGGTACAAGGAAGTCGTCGCCGCGTCGTTCGATATGTCAAGCAGAACAACGAAGTAACGCGCACAGCAATACAGCGGCGTCGGATAAAATCCGCCGCCGCTGTTACATTGTCCGCGGCTGCTATCCGAGCCGCGCGAGTACCGCCGCCGCGCGCGGGGTGCCGCGCAGCGCGTCGAACACCGTCTGCGTATTGACGAAATTCGCGAGGTCTCCGGAACATTCGTTGGCGCGCACCTGCGTCAAACGGTTCAGCAGCGGCGACCTGTACGGCGCGCCGGTCACAACCGCGTCGTTCGCTACGGCATAGTCCGCAGCCTTTTCGAGGTACCCGGCGGCGCGCTCGTACTGCCCATCCTCGGCGGCGATGTACGCCATATTGCGGTATTGATACGACTGATGCCACGGCTGATACGCTTCGCCGCCGTCCGTCAAAATGTCTGACACCGCAACCGATTTTTCGAGTATAGCTATGCGTTCCTCCGGCGTGTAGCCGAAGTGTTCGCCGGACGCGTCGTCGGCGTAGGTGAACGTATCGGGGTGCGCGACGAAACGCGATATGCTCCAAAACGTGTCTGCAACATTCATAAAAACCGACTGGATTGCGGTAACGCGCCCCTCGCCGGACAAAAAGTACGGCAGCATTACTTCGCGGGTGACGTCCGCAATTCCGGGCAGCTCGAGAATTATTTTGAGTGCCGCGTCGTTGTCTCCGAGAAGCTTGCAGCTCTCCGCGAGTATGAGGTTCGCTCTGTGCCGCAGTCGGTCGTCCACACAATGCCGCAGCAGCCGGTTGCATACCTCAATCGCGTCGCGCAGTCCCTCCGGTTCCTCAATCGGACGGTTACAGTTGACGCGGATACTGCCTCCGCGATATTGGGCATAGTTAATCCACAACTCCCATCCGTCGGGAAACTCGCAAAGCGCGGTTTTGAGATACTCCGCCGCCGCGTCGGAGTTTTGCTCCATACAGATTTTGCGGTGTTCTCCGGATATCTCGGCGACCTTGCGCCGCCGCTCGTCCTCGTCGTCGAGCAGCGCGTCCACGGTCACGCCGAAGTACCGCGCAATCGCCGGCAGCAGCGTTATGTCGGGGAAACTCTCGCCGCGCTCCCACTTGGACACGGCTTGATACGTCACGCCGAACGCGTCGGCGAGGTCTTCCTGCGTCAGGTCGCGGTCGCGGCGCATACGGCGCAGTTTTTCGGAAATGTTCATTGCGTTGCCTCCCGTAAAATTATTTCAGTTAACCGTACCTCATTATAACGCAGCGGCGCGGACAAGCAATAACGCGATTCTTGAAAATTTTGCAACCTTTGGTTGAGCCGTGTGCCGCGTCCGCCGATTTTGCTTGACACAGCCGCAATGAAATGCTATGATTTTGATATTAGCCGCGGCTCCCGCCGACCGCAATCGGCGAAACTCCATAAACAAATGAGGTAATAACTATGCTCGGCGACTTCAAACGCTTCGATATGCAGAGAAAACCGAACCGCCAGCGGCAGTATTTGCGTCCCGTCACCTGGGCGTTGAGCTACCCGGTCGTCTGGGGCAAGCGCGTCAAAATCGAAAAAACCGGTATGGACGGCGTGAAGCCGCCGTACCTGCTGCTCTGCAACCACAACGCGTTCATCGACTTTATGGTGATGACCGCGGCGATTTTCCCGCACCGCGCGAACTACGTCGTCGCAATCGACGGTTTCCTGATAAACGAGTGGCTGCTCCGCTCCGTCGGCTGTATCGGGACGCGCAAATTCGCGAAAATGCCGGGTCTTGTAAAAAATATGCTGATAGCCGCGAAGCAGGGCGACGTCGTCGTGCTGTTCCCGGAGGCGCGGTACTCGCTCTGCGGGACGCAGTCGGAGCTTCCGCCGAGCGTCGGTAAGCTCGCAAAGCTGATGAAAATCCCGGTCGTGTCGCTCGTAATGCACGGACACCATATAGATTCGCCGTTCTGGAACCCCAGAAGCCGCAAGGCGAAAGGACTGCGCGCGGAGCTTAAACTGCTGCTCACGGAGGAGCAGACGCAGACAATGCGTCCGGAGAAAATCAGCGATTTGATAACCGAGACGCTGACCTACGACGAATTCGCGTGGCAGCGCGAGAATAAAATCCGCGTCGCAGGCAAAAAGCGCGCGTCCGGACTGCACAAGGTGCTTTATCAGTGCCCGAACTGCGGCGCGGAATATCATATGGATTCCGGAGGAGCCGAAATCTGGTGCGGCGAGTGCGGCAAACGCTGGGAGATGGACGAATACGGCGTTCTCGCGGCGAAGTCCGGCGCGACGGAGTTTTCGCACATTCCCGACTGGTACGAGTGGGAGCGCGCGAACGTCCGGAGCGAGGTGCGCGGCGGAACTTACGGTTTCCGCTCCGCCGTCCTCGTCCGTTCGCTGCCGAACGCAAAGGGGTTCATCGACCTCGGCGCGGGAGAGCTTACGCACGACGCGTCCGGCTTCATACTGCGCGGCAGCTGTCAGGGCGAGCGGTACAAGCTGAGCTGGTCTCCGCGCGAGACGTTTGCCTGCCACATTGAGTACAATTACAAAAAGCGCGGCGACTGCATTGACCTGAACACCGCGAACGACACGCTCTACATCTACCCCGTGGGGATCGATTTCTCCGTGACGAAGCTCGCGCTCGCAACGGAGGAGCTGTACGCGCTGATGCAGTCCGGCGGCGGCGAGGCAGCCGCGGCAAGGTAGCCGGTTAAACAAAGCAGGCGGACAAAGTCCGCCTGTTTACCGGGTGCTTTCGCTCACGCAACGCCGCCGAGAAGCGCGTACAGTACGCTTTTAAGCGTGTTCGGGTTGTCGGCGTCAAGTATTGACTGCGCCGCGAGCGACGCGAATACGAGCCGCAGAGGTTTCTCGCCCGAGTGACCGAGCAGCGCGCCCGTGAGCGTCGCGAGCGCGAGGTCGGCAAGCCGGTTTACGGACGAATCGCTCCACAACGCTTCGCAGAATATCGCCTT
Source organism: Oscillospiraceae bacterium (assembly GCA_031290515.1). Taxonomy (GTDB): domain Bacteria; phylum Bacillota; class Clostridia; order Oscillospirales; family Oscillospiraceae; genus JAIRRO01. The sequence goes on along the minus strand of JAITNK010000138.1, from coordinate 10,060 downwards.
TTCCGCGTCCGTCAGAGCGGTCAGTTCCTCGCGCCCGTCGAAGTACGGCGTGAGCGCGCCCCAGCCCTCGCGACGCGCCCTGTTCGAGAAACCGACCCAGAAGTCGGCGAGTTCGAGGTATTCCGCGCGTCCGGAATCGCCGAGCGTCAGCCGCGTTAAGTCGGGTACCGCGCGCAGAATTTCGCCGAGCGTCAGGCGGCCGCCGTTTTGTATATCCATTATGTCTGCCCGCTTTCAAAATTTTTATCTATATTATACTAAAAATTCCCGGAAAGTCAACAGTAAGACAGCAAGAATTCAGTTGCATTACAGGAGGCTGCTTATATGAAAATCGGCATAGGCATCGACACCGGCGGCACATACACGGACGCGGTCGCGTACGATTTTGAGACGGACGCGCTGCTTGCCAAAGGCAAAGCCCTCACGACGCGCGAAAACCTCGCGGACGGAATCCGCCGCGCGCTCGATATGCTCCCGCCGGAGATGATACGCGCCGCCGCGCTCGTTTCGCTGTCCACGACGCTCGCGACGAACGCGTGTCTCGAGGACAAGGGCGGGCGCGCAAAAATGCTCATTTTCGGGCTGAACGACGAGCTTTCGCGGTACGACGCGGAGGAGAAGTACGGACTTAAAACTGCGTCCGTCCGGCTTGTAGACACGTTCGGAAGCGCGGACGGTCTCGCGGTAGACGCGCCGGACTGGGACGCGGTAATGCGCGAACACGGCGGGTGGCTCGCCGACTCCGACGCGCTGTCCGCCGCCGAGGTGTTCGCGGTGTTCAACGGCGCGCCGTGTGAAAAGCAGTTCAAAGAGCTTGCGGCGGAGCGGTTCCGCGCACCGTGCGTGTGCGCGGGCGAGCTTTCCTCCGAGGTGAACGTCCTCATTCGCTCGGCGACCGGACTGCTCAACGCGCGAATGTTCCCGATTGTGCGCGAGTTCGTCGGCGCGGCACTCGCCGACTTCGCGGAGCGGGGTTGCGCCGCGCCCGTTATGGTCGTGCGGAGCGACGGTACTCTTATGTCCTCGGAGCTTGCGGAGAACAGACCGGTCGAGACGATACTGTCCGGTCCCGCCGCGAGCGTTCTCGCCGGAGGGAGTTTCTGCGACCGCGACGACTACGTCATACTCGATATGGGCGGCACGACGACGGACGTGTCCGTCGTCCGCGGCGGGAAGCCCGTCGCGGCGGCGCGCGGAATCCGGCTCGGCGGGTGGCAGACTTCGGTGCGCGGAGTATACGTCGAACCGTTCGCGCTCGGGGGCGACAGCACAATCCGCGCGGCGGACGGCAAGCTGCGGCTGTTCCCGCGGCGGGCGACCCCGCTGTGCGTCGCCGCGAGCCGCTTCCCGCAGATAAAACCGGCACTCGCGGAACTGCTGGACCGGGGACACATAAACCGGTTTCCTCTGCACGAGTTTTACGTTCTGGTACGCGAACCCGCCGAACAGAAGAGCTACGGTTCCCGCGAACTCGCGCTTATCCGCGCGCTCCGGAGCGGACCCGTAATGCTCGAAAATCTTGAAGAAGCCGCCGGAATCGACATATACCACTTTGACGGCGAACGGCTCGAGTCGGAGGGCGTTATAATGCGCTGCGGCGTTACGCCTACGGATTTTATGCACCTTGCCGGCGACTTCGGCGCATACGACGCGGAAGCGTCCGGGCTTGCGGCGCGGTACCTTCTGCGCTGTCTCGGTCGCGCCGACACGCCGGACGAACTGCGCAGGCTCACGCGCGAAGCGTACGATATGGTCGAGGGGCGGCTGTACGAAAATGTACTGCGCGTGATTCTGGCGCAGCGGTTTCCGGCGCAGTTCGGGGACGGCGTTGATGCGCAGACGGAATTTCTGATTCGCGAGTCGTGGGAGAAACGCGGCGAGGAGCCGAACGGGTTGTTCCGATACGCGTTCGGCACGAAAGCCGCGCTCGTCGGCGTCGGCGCGCCGATTCACATATTTCTGCCGGAAGTCGCGCGGGTACTCGGCGCGGAATGTATTCTGCCGAGGAACGCCGAAGTCGCGAACGCGCTCGGCTCGCTCCGAGCGAACATAAACGCCGTAGCCCGGGTGGACATCTCGCAGCGCGTCACGTCCGGCGGCGAGATGTACTATATCGTACACGCGCCGACGGGCAGCGAGCGGTACGCGAGGCTTGCCGACGCGTCGGAAGCCGCGAAGTCCGCGGCGGAGACCGCCGCATTGCGCGAGGCCCGGCTGCGCGGAGCGTCGGGTACGCTGCGCGCCGAGACGTACTTAGAGCGGCGCGGCGCGTCCTCCGCCTGGGGGCAGGACGTTAGTCTCGGCGGCTCGGCGGTCAGCGAAGTCGAGGTGCGTCTGCGGTAATGCGGTGCGGCACGATTTTAATAACAACAAAACTACAAAAAGGCGGGGGAAACGGTGAGTACTATGGCAAACAAAAGCAGGAATCCGTATGAACAAAAGCGCGCGGAGGCGGCGCGCAAAGCCAAATCGCAGCGGTACGTCCGGCTCGCGGCGGTCGCGGTCGCGGTCGTGGCGGTTATCGTCGTCGCGGTAGTCATACTCAAAAGTATCGGCGGCAAGACCGACCCGGGATACGGCTTCGCGCCGGGCGAAAAACCGCGCGTCACAATCTCGTTCGAGGGATTCGGCGACGTACTCGTCGAGCTTGAGCCGGACGTCGCGCCGATAACAGTTGCGAACTTCCTGAAGCTCGCGGGCGACGGGTTTTACGACGGGCTGACGATTCACCGCGTCGCGCCCGGCTTCGTGATTCAGGGCGGAGACCCGAGCGGCGACGGTTCCGGAGGCTCCGGAGAGACGATTAAGGGCGAGTTTTCGTCAAACGGCGTCGCAAACGACATCGAACACGTTCGCGGCGTTATCAGTATGGCGCGGGTCGGAGGCGACAACGACTCCGCAACGAGCCAGTTTTTCATCACTCTCGGCGACGCGCGAGGAAGTCTCGACGGCAGCTACGCCGGCTTCGGACACGTCATAGACGGTATGGACGTAATCGACGCAATCGCGGCGGTGCCGCTCGTCGATCCGGCGAACACGCAGGGTTCCGCGCCGGTGACTCCGGTGGTAATCCGACAGATAGCGGTTAACGGTTAACGAAAGCAACAAGTGCGGCGCGGATAAGTGTAAAACTTACCCGCGCCGCACTTGTTGCATAACCGCATAACGCCGCGCGCAGCTCCTAAATAGTCAGCGGCGCATTGTCAATTGTCTCCGTATCTCTCCGCGAGCCACAGGAACGCGCCGCTCGCCCACGCCGACCAGAACAGTCCCTTTTCGCCGAACGCGGTCAGGCTGCGGTCTTCGCGCCCGGTGAGCGCGTTGTGAATGTGGAAATACCCGGTGTCGCGCAGCGTAGCGCAGTAAGCGCGGCTGACCTTTTTCGCGAGGTCGGCGCGCCCGCAGTTTTCGAGCGCGATTGCGAGCCAAAACGACGACGGCGCGATGACGCTGCCCTGCGTGAATCCGTGGAAGAAGTAGTCGCTGTCGAGCGTCTCGGTCGAGAGACCGTACGGCGTGTCGAAGTGATTCTCCGCGAACATATAGGCAATGCTCTTGTCAACTATGTCGCGCGGCAGACGGTCGCCGAGCAGCAGAGCGAAGTACAGCGAAACCGTGTGCGTCGCGGACTTCTCGCCCGTCTTCGCGTTGAACGCGAACCACTCCGTGCCGTTCCAGAACTTCCCGACGAGCTTGCCGGTGAGCGTCTTACCCGCGGCTTCCCACTTTGCGTTTTCGCTCTCCGGCTTGCCTATGTCGCGGCCGAGCCGCGCAAGCGCTTCCATTTGCAGCGCGACGAGCGCGTTCAGGTCGGGCGACGCGCACGGGAATCCGACGTTGAAGTACGGCGCGTCCTCCCAGCCGGTTTCGAGCAGACCCGCGAATTCGACGACGCCGTCGCCGTCAACGTCGTGCGTCTGCGTCCAGAAATTCGTCCACTTCACAAGTCCGTCGTAAACCCACGCCTTGCTGTCCCCGGGGATTTTCGCGAAATCCGGGTTGTCCATAAGCCGCAGCAGAGCCGCGCCGTGTACGGGCGGCTTTAAGCCGAAGCTCGGCACTTCCTCGTACGTCAGCGAATCCGTCAGCTTGCCGTCATCGCCCATATGCTCGAAGCCCGAGCAGTAAATATCCCACGCGTAGGGGAAATCGCGCGAGTGGACAATCGCCTGAAGCGGCTGCTGCCAGACGAACGCGCCCTCGAAAATGCTGTGAATCATCTTGACCATCGTGCGCTTGTACGCCGATTCGCCGTCCGGCACCACGGTCATCTGCCAAGTCTGCCACAGCGCGGGAAGCCGTCCCGGCTCAAACTCCGCCGGGAGCTTCGGATAAAACTGCCCGACGTAGCCGTCAAAGTCGGCTTTGACGGATGCGAGTCCCTCGTCATAGCCCGGATATGTACCGCGGATTTTCGGATCGCCCTTGAAGAAATCCTCGAACCAAACGACGAGTTTGCCGTTGTTCCCGGGGTTCACGCTCGGACGAATCTCGGTATACTCGTTATTCTGCCACAGGTTGTCCGAGTAAACCTGAACCTTGCCGACCGGGAAGTCCAGAACCGCGCCGTCGATTTTCGCCGGAGGAGTGGACGGCTCCGGGTCAGAGAACCACACGGCGGACTGCGCCTTTTGCACCGTGAAGCGCAGCGAAATGCCGGGGCTGTCCGCCGCCGCGATTACGAGCTTAGTCTCCGCGAAAACGAAGCTCACCGCGCCGTACCGCGAGCGAATCGCGACCTCGTAAGGCGTCGTGTCGATGACGTACGGCACCGGGATTCCGTCGTGAATGATTTGGAATTTCACGACGCGGAAGTTGTTGTTCACGTTGAAGTTGAAGTTTTCGCCGAGCTTAATGCGGCTGCTGCAGAGCCAGAGATTGCACTTGCCGTAGAGGTCCTCGCCGTAGTTGTCGTTCGCGAGCGCGAGAAATGAGCCGCGTCTGGAGTACGGAGCGTCGAGCAGGTTAACGAAGGTCTTTGATTTTAACATTGTGCTACCGTCCTTTCGATTTGTGAAATCAGTACAATTATCGTTTCGGTTAACTTCCTTGTCAAGTATAATATCACAAACGAAGCGACTATGCAAGCAGAATTTACTAACCGAGGTCTTAACGCCGGTAATTCCGGCAAATCGGTGGCAACAGTGCACTTATCCGCCGCGCTGCGGTGCGCGCGGACTTGCGTTCGGCGTTCTGCCGCGGGCGGTGCAAACGGGGAGTGCGCCGTATTACTTCGCCGCGGTCAGCAAGATTGTATTCTTTACTTGCCAAACTGCTTTGACTTCCCGAAACCCCGCCTCCGCAAGCATTTCCTTTTGATTGCCCACCGTGCAGGGCGTGTCGTAATGGTACTCGGCGCCGTCGTCTAAGTTCTGTTCTGCGCGCAGCTGCCTGTAACGCTCAAAATTTTCGTCCTCGGCTTTCTGCGGGTCGTCAAATTCGTACTCGGACAGTATATAATCGCACTCGATGTAGACGCCGCCGGGACGCAGGCAGTCGAAAATTTTGCGATATATTGCCGTCTTTACGCCGTGGTCGTAATGGTGCAGCGTCATCACAGACAGCGCGACGTCGTACGCTGCCCGTCCGAAATCGGCGGCGAGATAGCTTTCGAGGCGCAAATCAAGCATTTTGTCCGGGTACTTTTCCGCCAAAATTTTCAGCATATCCTCCGCAATGTCATACCCGGTAACACGAATATCGGGGAAACGCCCGAAAATCGCTTCCAGCTCCAAGCCCGTGCCGATTCCGAGGTCAATCAGCGTTTCGGCGCGTTCCGGAAAGAACGAGGCTATAACGCGCTTGCTTTCCGCGCCGCCGTCGATTCCCGCAAGGTGCGCGCTGTCGTACCGCACAGCCCGGCTGTTGAAGAACGCGCTCATTTCCTCTAAATCGCCTGACATAATGTTTCACCCCGTTTTATGTGTTTGTTTTCTCAAAATTATACCGCAGGCGCAGAGTGCCGTCGCGGTATATAGTCTTGAGCAGACCCAAAGGGCTTTGCCCGACGGTCTGCGGATATTATACCACACTTCGGCGCAAGCCGCAACATTGTCCGTGCTTGCGCCTGAGCGGCGGGAGGATTCGCCGGCCGGGCGTTAAATATTTTTCGCAAAAGTATTGCATTCCGTCCGCCGATGTGGTAATATATCTATCCGTACCGCTTTTCGCGGAACGCGAACCGCCCTGCGGATTTCGCGATGCCGACAGTTTTCGTTAATTGTTAATTCAATCCACAAAAAGGAGGTGTTTTCGTGCCTAATATTAAATCAGCGTCCAAGAGAGCGCAGCTTCAGGAGGTGTACAACCGCCGCAACCGCGCCGCCCGCAGTTATCTCCGCACAGCCGTCAAAAAGTTTGACGCGGCGGTCGCGGGGGGCGACAGAGACACGGTTTCCGCCGCGTATACCGCCGCCGTCAAGGCTGTGGACAAAGCCGCCGCACACGGGCTTATTCACAGGAATAACGCCGCGCGCAAGGTCAGCTCGCTCACGGTCAAGTATAACGCCGTAAAATAGGCGCGCCGGGCGGTTACACGCTCGTTCGCGGACCTTTAGCTCAGTTGGTTAGAGCCCCCGGCTCATAACCGGATGGTCGTTGGTTCGAGTCCAACAAGGTCCACCACCGAAGAGTCAAGCCCCCGACGAAAAAAGTTAAACCTTTTTTTCGTCGGGGGCTTGACATTTTCGTGGTGCACCGAGCACTGTTAAATCCGAACCTTGAATATCGTTGAGGGAGACGGTCCTTGCCCCGTCCTTGTAGTTGAAAGTAACTATCAACCTGTCATCATAAAGATACACCGAATTTACGAAACTGTCAACCAATCTTTGACGCTGCTCACGGCTCGTCACATCGGTTTCGCGGAAGCGGCATATCCAAAAGGCTATTTGCTCCCGTGTGAGCGGCGGGCGTTGGATTTCTTCCTGCAAAATGCTGATTTCAAGCGCGCTCTTGGTTTGTTCCAGCTCATCAAGCCGCCGCTTGGTTGAGGAAGTCAAAACGCCCTGCTGTATCGCGTCGAGCATATTGTGAATCGCCCGTTCCGTCTCGGCAAGCTGCTTTCGGAGCAGCGGCAATTCCGTACTCTCTCGCGTTTGCAAGTCCATCACCGCGTCTACGATTTGGTCTACAACGCTATCGTCCATTATCGCTCGTAGGGTCTGCTCCACAACAAGATTTTCTATCCAGTCTTTTTTGACGGGCTTTTTGTCGCACAGCTTTTTCTTTTTCGTGTTGACGCATTTGTAGTAGCGGTGAACCGTCATCGTGCGGCTCGTGCCGCTCTCTCCGACCATGAACGCACCGCACTTGCCGCAATGGAGCTTTGTTGTAAGAACATAATCATCCTCGGCCTTGTGCCGCGCCGGAGCCTTTTTGTTTTTCATAATCCGTTCTCGTACCCTTTCGAATAAATCCTCAGGAACAATGGCGGGTATGCCGCCCGGCGTTACCACATCGCGGTAGCCGTACTCGCCTATATAGCGTCGATTGTGAAGCATGTAGTCTACGATGTTCAGCGTGATTTTATTGCCGCGCAGGGACTTCACCCCGCGCTCGTTCAGCCGGTTCACAATCTGCTGCATACTCGTACCTTTAGAATACAGCGTGAATACCTCCAACACAACTGGCGCGGCGGCGGGGTCAAGCTGAAAACGCTGTTCCTTGTCGATAGTGTATTCGAACGGAATACTGCCGCCGTTGAATTTGCATTTCAGCGCATTTTCCGTCATGCCCCGGACTATCTTCTCCGCCAGCTCCGCGCTGTAAAATTCCGCGTAGCCCTCTACAAGGATTCAAGCAAGATTCCCGTTGAATCGGTGGCAATCGCCTCTGTCGCGGATATGACGCGCACACCGTTCTTTTTTAAGACGGATTTGTAGTGTGCGCTGTCGTAGCGATTCCGGGCAAAGCGGTCTAATTTCCAGACAATAGCGACGTCGAAAAGCCGCTTACCGCTGTCCCGAATTATGTGCTGAAATTCCGGGCGGTTGTCAGTTTTCGCGGACAATGCGCGGTCTATGTAGCTGTTTAGGATGGTTATACCGTTCTTCTCGGCATAGTCTTTGCACTCCCTTAATTGTCCCTCTATAGGACTCCTCGCGCTGACTGTCGCTGCTGTACCTTGCATAAATGACGCCGTTCAAACCATCACCTCCGATGTTTTGGGGTTGGCGGCATCGTTAAGATGCCGCCTCGCCGTATTTTTGAGGATCGTCCTCTTTCATAGCCGAATTCGAGTTTACGCCCTGCGACGCCCGCCATTCGGCGAACTCCCGCCTGCCATTCTCGCTCTCGAAAAACCTTTGGATTTCCGGGAACAGGCAGCGGGCGAGGGCTTCGATTTCGTGTTTCGGGATCGCCGTGTCCGGCATAGTGAAGCCCTCCCTATGAAGTTTTGCGTTAGCTAAACATAATTATTTAGCTAACGCACAGTATAGCACGATTGACAGGCGGCGCCAATAGGTTTATAATAAAAAGTGTTTGATATTGATAACATACAAATTCGTCCAACTACAATCACATACAGAGGGTGCTGCTATGAAGCTGATTTCAGAGAAAAGAAAGAATTGTTGGATATAGAGGACTTCGAGTATCGGCAAGAATTTGATTTCGGGTTCTTCCTCTTCGAGTTCCTGTCGTTTGACTTTGAGGGATACACGCCGCCGGAGGATGACAGTCTATTGGATATTTTTCTGTCGGATGACAGTACGGCGACGGATGTGTTGCGGTATCTGTTGAACGCAGAAAGGAACACCGGCGCGCTCATTGACGCGCAATCGCTGTTCCGTTCCATCTGTGAATTTTGCCTTGACATGGATTATGACGAGCACCCGTTGGAGGGACTGTCGGCGCAGCAAAAATGGTATATTCTCAGCAAGAGCGGAGAATATACCGATCTGCGGGAATGGGTTGCCCAGTTTTTGGGACTATCGGAGCGTACGATTATTGTTCAGTCCGGCGAGTTGTTCTACAGCGATTCTCTGCTGCACGCCGATTCCGGTGAGGTTAACAGATACTTTGAGGAACCGGCAGAAATTCTGGCGTTAATTGAGAAATACCGCATCGTGCCAATTGAAACGCTAAAGATTTACGAAACGGACAGCCTATTCGGGCTTCTGTACGCCGAGTTTTGGAGCATGGTGACGGGCAGTTCGCGGATTCGCAAGTGCAAATTCTGCGGCAAGTATTTTATCCCGTATTCTGAAAACTCCGAATACTGCTCCCGTATGCTGCCGGACAAAAACAAGTCCTGTAAAGACTACGCCCCAATGGTGATCTTCCGGCGGCGGATCGCGGAGGACGAACTGCGCGCGGTCTACAAAAAAGCCGAGGCGGCGCATTATATGCGGCATAAGCGCAATCCGACGCTGTTTACGCTGGAACAGTATGACGAATGGCGGGAACATGCGAAAGAGGCGTTGGAAAACGCGAGGCGGGAAGGTACGACGGTGGAGGAGTTGAAAAGAGCGATTAAAAAATAAAGCAAAATGTGCCAAATCAGTAACTCTTTCTATTAATAAATTCAAAGCAACGGTGTAATTAAAATGCTCGTTAGAAAGGACTCGGTTTTTTGCAAACATAACCCAATTAACATATACGCTCATATTCGATTTTTTGTCTGCTCTTTGCAGAGAATGTCGTTAAAGCGGTGTCAATAATGTCAAAGTTGAATCCGCTTGGCAGGTGGATATACAAATCTTCCTTGGCGCGACTGCACGCGACATAGTACATACGGGTAAACTCCTTTTCTGGTTCCTCCCCTGACAACATAGGGCTGTGGAACATTACGTCGAGCGTTGCGTTGTCGCGGTTAGCGGCTTTGTTCGGTGTTAAAGCTACGACCACTTTGTCTCATTCAAGCCCTTTTGCTTGATGTACGGTCATATATTTGCTTCCAGATGAGAACACCTCGGTAAACAGTTTGTATGACGTTTGCCAAGTGAGGTGCTGGACATTATCAGTCAAATCAGCCCTGTCAGCGTCGTCAAAAATCGGAACATTGAAATTTGAGCCGACAATGCGGGTAATCTCAGCGTATCGGAGTTCGGTTATCTTGGCG
>JAITNK010000130.1 GCA_031290515.1 Oscillospiraceae bacterium | reverse complement strand
CGCGCGTCCAACCCCCGCGCGCGCATCCCTACGTCGCCGCGGCGGCGGCGAGGCGCGCGTCTATCACCGCGAACCGCGCGTCGCCTCGAATCGCGTCGAAGCCTTTGAGTCCCAAGTGTTCGCGCGCGATTGCGACGAGGCGTTTCGTCGCGGCGGCTTGCGGCGCGCCGGCCGACAGCTTGCTGAAAGCCGCCGGGGGTTTGCCGGTGCCGTCAACGGCGGCGGCGTAGTCGCACAGCGTGCCGAGCGTGTCGAACGCGTCGTCGTACTCGCCGAGCCCGACGTATTGCCGCGCGAGGAACAGGCACGCGTTATCGCCGATAATCCGGCGGCCTACGGCGGCGGACGGCGCGCCGGTGCCGTCAACGGCTCTGTAGAGATTCACCGCCGTTTTCAGGCACTCGACCGCCGCGCGACCGTCGTCTGGGTCGTACGCGTTGCACAGGTTCAGCGAAGCGAGCAGCAGCAGTATGCCAACGTTTTCCTGCGCCTGTTTTACTCGCTTTTCGCCGGAGTAAACCGACGCGAGCAGCTGCTCCCTCGAGGTGATGAGCGAGCCGCTCATATTCGCGTGTTTTTCCGCAGTCTCAATGTCGCCGAGACTGCCGTAATGATACGCGAGCGTCTGTATCGCCAGATTGCGCTCATGCGAGTCGCCGCGCTCGATAATTTCGGTGCCGAGCCGCACGATTTCGTCGCCGTCCGGGTCGTCCTCGCGCTGCATCGTGTAGAGCCGCCGCCACATAACGCGGGCGTCCGTCGGAAACTCGGCGTAAAGCTCGCGCGACATCGCGATTACGCGCTCGTTATGCTCCGCGGCGTCAGTGTAGTCCAGACGGTAATTCTCGCGGTCGAACGCTTTGATTTTCGCCTGCTTCACCGCGTCGTCAACGCAGAGCAGCGCGTCCGTCGTCACGCCGAAGTACGCCGCGAGCGCGGGCAGCAGCGTGATGTCCGGATAGGTTTCGCCGCGCTCCCACTTGCTCACGGTCTGGAACGACACGCCGAGCGCGGCGGCGAGCTTCTCCTGCGTAACGTCGCGCCCGAGGCGCAGTCTTCTGATGTTTCCTGAAATGTCCATTGTTTTGCTCCCTGTCATATTATTGCCGGCAAAGCTAATATAACAGGTTCCGCAAAGCGTTGCAATAACAGATTCCGCGAGCCGGTTCGCCCAAACGGAGAATTTTTCGCGAGGGTGGCTGCGCCGGACAGGCGTCAAATAAACCTTTACAGTTGCGTTACAAAATCCAAAGCGCGGTTAATGCGCCGCCGCGCGTCGCACAATATGTGTGAACTCAGGCGAACGCGGCCGGCGGGCAGACCCCGCCGCGGTTGCCGGATACGAAAGGAATGTTCCAAAACAAATGAGCAGACGCATAATATCTTTTATGCTCGCGCTTCTCTGCGCGCTGACCGTGTTCACCGCGAACGCTTTCGCGGCGACGGACAACAAAGAGCCGTCCCCGAAAACGCCGTTTACGGACATCGGCGGCGACCCGCACAAAGAGGCGATTGAGTATTGCTATCACTACGGATTTATTCAGGGCAAGTCCGCAACCCGGTTTGCTCCGAACGACCCGCTCACGCGCGAGCAGATCGCGACGATCTGGGCGCGCTCGTTCCACCTCCGCACCCAGCCGCACGCGTTCCGCGACGTGCAGAAGCTGAGCGAGAACGAGGTTGAAAACGCCATTATAATGATGTACGGACTCAAGTATTTCAACGGAAAGTCCGACACGCTGTTCGGGCGCGCGGACGCTATGACGCGCGGCGACACGGCTTTCGCGATTGTGCAGACGTACCTGCCCGACGCGGTGCCGCCCGACCCCGCGGAGATTCCGCCGGACGACGCGGACATTGAGATTTCCTACCTCGACAAGGAGGGTATGCCGCGCGAGCTGAAAAAAGTTATCGCGGTGTGCGAGGCGAACGAACTGTTCGCGAACGTGTTTATAGAGTCGGAGAACGAAAATCCGCGCTATTTCCAGGCGACGCGGTCGCTCACGCGCGGCGAGCTGTGTCAGGTTTTCTTTAACCTGTTCAGCAAACGCGAGGGATTCGAGGTCCCGCAGGAGCAGCCGCAGACCGTCGCCGGCGCGATTAAAAGCGTCGGAACCGGCGGCGTGTTCACGGCGGACGGCGTAGAGTGGCTCGTACTCGACGTTGCGGACGCGGACGGCTACGCGCTCGTCGTCACAAAAGACGTACAGTCGAACGCGCCCTGGAAATCCGGCGCGGAGGACGCGGCGGGCGCGTATACCGAGAGTACGCTTCGCAACAGGATAAAGACGTTCTTTGCCGGACTCGGCGAGATGAAAGCCGTCGCGCTGCGCCCGGTAGCGTCCACGTTCGACCTGCGTATGTCGCCGACCGGGGTGTCAGACACTCTCGCGGGGGACAAGGAAACGGACATCGCGTTCGCGCTCGGCGAAGCCGACGTCACCGAGTATTTCGGCTCGCAGACCGAGCGCGTCGCGAAGCTCGGCGAGGACGCGGCGGCCTGGTGGACGCGCTCCGCCGCAAGTTCCGCCGCCACTCTGAACGTCAGAGTGGTCAGCTCGACCGGCGCGCTCGACACGAAGCTCTGCACGGAGCAGGCGGGCGTACGCCCCGCGCTGTTCGTGTCGCTCAACCAGACCTACGCGCCGCCTCAGGCGTAACCGCAGGGCGGGGGCGGCAGTTCCCGCTGAATATATCAACCGCCCCGGCGCAAGCCGGGGCGGTTAGCAATTGCGGCGGTTTGAAAAATATTTCAACAAATTTCGCAATTGCGCTTGACAGGACCCCCCCTCGTGCTATAATGGGAAAACTTTAGACAAAATCGGAGGGAAAAATGAAAAAACTTTTAGGACTTATACTCGCGATACCGCTCGCCGCGTCGCTCGCCGCTTGCGGCGGCATAGCTGAAGTCTCGTCCCTGCCGCGCAAGGAGGGCTGACGCTATGGCAGATATTTTCAAAAACATCAAAGACACGGCAAAAAGCGTGTCGCAAAAAGTCAAGGACACGGCGGAAGTTACCGCGCAGAAGGTCAAAGACACTACGGACACAATGAAATTTGAGAGCGCAATCAAGGCGGAGGACGCGCGAATCACGCAAATTTTCGTCGAACTCGGGCGTAAGTATTCCGCGAAATACGCCGAGTCGTTTGACCCCGACTTTCAGGAGAGCTTTGCCGCGCTCGCGCAGGCGCGGGAAAAAACCGAACAGCTCAAGCATCAGGTCTCCGACCTCAAACGCGTAGTCAAATGCGCGAACTGCGGAGCCGACATTCCCAGCGCAACGTTATTTTGCCCGACCTGCGGCGCGAAAAACGAATATCAGTCTTACGCGGACGCCAATACTAAAAAATGCCCGTCGTGCGGCGCGAATATGGCTTTGGACGCCGTATTTTGTACCTCGTGCGGACAAAAGACAGGAGAATAATAATATGAAATTTTGCCCGAAATGCGGTCGAGAGCTGGCGGACAATCTGCGGTTTTGCGACAAGTGCGGCGCGGAGGTAGGCGCGTCTTCCGGGAACCCCGCGGCGAAAACCTCGGCGTTAGCATACTTCAAATCGAAAATCAATATCAAAATAGTTGCGGCGTTTGCGGCGGTCGTGCTGCTGATTATCATTATTTCGTCAGCCTCCGGCGGCTACAAAAAGCCGGTTGACCGCATAATAAAAGCAATGAATACAGGCAAAGGCAGCTATGTGATTGACACTATGCCGGATGCCTATGTGGATTACCTATTGAGCGGTGACTCTTACTACAGCTATTATTATGATGTAGAAAACCTCTCCGACCTCAAAAAATATTACGACGATATAGTTAAGGGGACGAGGGAAAGCTTAGGGGAGAAAGTAAAGATTTCATACAAAATAACCGACAAAGAAAGGCTCGACAAAGACGATATTGATAAAATCGAGGAAAATATGGAGGATGATATTGAAAAGAACGTAAAGATAAGCAAGGCTTACGAACTTACAGTTAAACTTACAATAAAGGGCAAAGACCTCAAAGCGAGTAATGAAGTGAAAATGCGTGTAATAAAAATCGGGGGCAAGTGGTATCTTGACCCGGACACGTCGCCTTTCTGATTGCGCGGCAAAACATATTATATACCGAAAGGACATACTCTGTTGAAAAAGACAACTGCAATTATCCTCGCAGTGCTGCTTGCGGCAGCGTTACGCGCCGCCTGCGGCGGCATACCCAAGGGCAACGGTATCGCGTTCGGGTAAGCTGATAACGGAATCTTGAATACGCAGACTGAAAATAATGTAGCCGCACGCAACAACGCTCCGAGCGCAAGCTCGGAGCGTTGTGTTTTGTTTATTCGCTTATATGTTCGTCGTGCCGTCGAACGCCGGAACCTGGGTCTGACGCTCGAACGCGGGGTTGTTGACGAGGACTCCGAACACTTTCGCGAAGCCGTCGTACGGTTCGTCGTCCGGGAAAGCGCGGAGAATCGCGTCGGAACGCTGCTTCCAGCCGGGCTTAAACTCGGCGTGGGTCAGAATGTAAATGTCGCCGCGCTTGATTGCGCGAACGACGCGCAGTCCCGCTTCTTCCTTCGTCCGCATAATGCGCGAGAAGTCGATTTGCTCTTCGGCGGGGGGAGGGGGCGGCGGGGGAGGAGCGGCTTCGCCGTCTTTCGGCTCCGGAGCCGGAGGAGGCGCGAACGTCTGCGGCTCTTTGCCGCGAAGCTCTTTGTCGATTTCGGCGTCGGAGCGTCCGAGGTTCGTCGAGAACGGACCCGGGCAGAGAACCGCCGCGCCGTAACCGTCCGGCAGGTCGGAAGCGAGCGTCTCGGAAATGCCGACGACAGCCTGTTTCGTCAGGTTGTAGAGTCCGCAGCCGGGGACGGGGATAATACCCGCCTTGGAAGCGGTGGACACGACGTACCCGCCCTCACCGTGAGCGAGCATACGCGGCAGAATTTCCTGGATTCCGTTCAGGATTCCGACGATGTTGACGCGGAGCGCGAAGTCGGTGTCGTCCGCGGAGACAGACCAAAGCGGTCCTGCCGCGCAGGCGATACCCGCGTTGTTGACGAGAACGTGAATCTTGCCGAACTTGGCTTCCGCCTCGTCAGCCGCTTTTTTGTACTGCTCGCGGTTCGACGTGTCGAGCTTGATTCCGAGCTTCGGCGCGTTGATTTCGGGCAGAGCCTCGTCAATCGCGCCCTGACGCAGGTCGGCGATGACGACGTTCATTCCCTCGGCGGCGCAAGCCTTGGCGACTCCGAGTCCGATGCCCGAAGCTCCGCCCGTGATAAACGCCGTCTTGCCTTTCAGATTCTCAAGTTTGCGTGCCATTTTTTGTACCTCCGTATGTATTTTGTTAGCTGTTATCTATTTTACACTAAAAATGCGCAATGTCAACAGCTATTTTTATAAAATTGTCAGACTGAGCGCGCGGGGCTGGGACGCGCGCTTCTTTGCGGCTTTTTCCGGAAAAGCGCGCGCCCAATCCCCCGCGCCGCGTAAAAATTATTGACAAACAGCCGCAAATGTGCAATAATCAAAAGGTTAGATTCTGTTTTGGGAGATGTTTTTCGTGTCATATAAGTTTTTACTCGACCTTGCGATTATTCTGCTGACGACCAAGGTGCTCGGGCTTGTCACGCGGCGGTTCAACCTGCCGCAGGTCGTCGGCGCGCTCGTCGCGGGACTGATTTTCGGACCCGCGGTGCTTAAAATCCTCGAGCCTACCGACTTTCTCAGGAGCGTTTCGGAACTCGGCGTTATCGTGCTGATGTTTTCCGCCGGAATAACCACCGACGTAAAAGAACTGCGGGCGACCGGAAAAGTGGGCTTTATCGTCGCGCTGATCGGCGTCGTAATTCCGCTCGCCGCGGGTACGGGCGTCGGACTGATTTTCACCGACCCGTCGTCCGGATACCCGTTTTACCGCGCGGTGTTCCTCGGCACGATACTGACCGCGACCTCGGTTTCGATTACGGTGGAGACGCTGCGCGAAATCGGAAAGCTCAACACTAAAGTCGGTTCGACGATACTCGCCGCCGCGCTCATAGACGACGTTCTCGGACTCGTGTGCCTGACCGTCGTGACCTCGCTCTCCGGTGCGGGAGGGGAGACGGAGGGCGGAATCGCGCTCGTAATCGTCAAGATAGCCGCGTTTTTCGTATTCGCCGGAGTCGTCGCGTTTTTAGCGGTGCGCTTCTTCAACTGGTACGCCAAGAAAATCGGGAAGTCTAATCTCCAGCGGTTTCAGGTTTTCGCGTTTATACTCTGCCTCGGACTCGCGTTCTCGGCGGAGCGGTTTTTCGGGGTCGCCGACATAATCGGCGCGTTCGCCGCGGGACTTATCGTCGGAGCGACGGACGCCGGGAAGTTTATGGAATCGCGGTTTATGCCGCTGTCGTACCTGCTGCTGACTCCGGTGTTCTTTGCGAACGTCGGACTGTCGGTTTCGATTCCGTCGATGAACGTGCATCTGCTGCTGTTCGCCTTGGTGATTATCGCCGCGGCAGTGCTGTCAAAGCTCGCGGGCTGCGGATTCGGGGCGCGGCTGTGCGGAATGAAAGCGCGCGAGTCGATTCAAATCGGGTGCGGTATGGTCTGCCGCGGCGAGGTCGCGCTTATCGTCGCGAACAAGGGGTTCGCCGCCGGTATGGTCTCCGCCGCGGACTTCGGACCTATCGTGCTGATGGTCGTGTTCTGCTCCGTAGTCACGCCGGCAATGCTGAAGCTGTCATTCCGCGGCACGGACGAGTACGCCGGGCTTACGCAGTCCGCGCTTGTCGAGCGGTACGAGATGCCGGCGCAGATTCAGTCGATTACGGAGTCGCTCGTCGAAGCCGACCTTAAGCTGCGCCGCAAACACACGGACGGGTCCGGCAAGGAGAAGTAAAATGCTGTTTGAGAATATCGCGTATGTTGACGAGAATTTTTGCGTTAAAACCGGCTTCGTCGGGGTGAGCGGCGGGTACATCGGCTACGTCGGCGCGGACAAGCCGTCCGCCGGATACGGCGAGCGGGTGGACGGCAGGGCGCGCATCCTGATTCCGGGACTTGTGAACGCGCACTGCCACGTCCCGATGACGCTGCTGCGCGGGTACGGCGAGGGGCTTCCGCTCGACCGCTGGCTGAACGAGCGGGTGTTTCCGTTCGAGGCGGAGCTTACGGGCGAGGACGTTTACCTGGGCAGTCTCGTCGGGATTGCGGAGCTGCTCGCGTCGGGCTGCACGTCGTTTTCCGATATGTACGACCATTGCGAAGAGATTGCCGAAGCGGTCAAAATCTCCGGAATCCGGGCGAACCTGTCGCGCGCGGTGCTCGGGTTCGGGGACGTGCCGCTGTCGGAAAACGCGCGTCACGCGGAAGCCGAAGCACTTATTAAAAAGTGGCACGGCGCGTCCGGCGACCGAATCCGGGTCGATTACGCGATTCACGCGGAGTACACGTCGAACGAGCGCACAGTCCGCGAGGCGGCGGACTTCGCCGGGTCCGCGAACGTCGGAGTACAGGTGCATTTGTCGGAGACGAAAAGCGAACACGACGGGTGCGTCGGGCGGCGCGGAAGAACTCCCGCGCGGTACTTCGCGGACTGCGGACTTTTTGACGTTCGCGCCACCGCGGCTCACGCCGTGTGGGTCACGGACGGAGATATGGACATACTCCGGGAGTACGGCGTGACCGTTTCGCACAATCCGACGAGCAACCTGAAGCTCGCGTCCGGTATCGCGCGCGTGCCGGAGATGCGCCGGCGCGGCGTGAAACTCGCGCTCGGTACGGACGGCGCGTCGTCGAACAACAACCTGAATATGCTTGAGGAGCTGCACATCGCGTCGATTCTCCACCGCGGAACGTCGCTCGACCCGGAGTTTCTGCCGCCGGGCGAAGCGCTCGAAATCGCGACGCGCTCCGGCGCGCTGTCGCAGGGCAGGGAAGACTGCGGGCTTATTAAAGAGGGGTACCGCGCCGACCTCGCGGTCGTCTCGCTCGCAAAGCCGCATATGCTTCCGGTGCACGGACTGATAAGCGATATTGTGTATTCCGCGCAGTCGTCGGATGTTGAAATGACCGTAGTCGGCGGTGAAACCGTGTACCGTGACGGAAAGTGTTTACTGTTTAACCAGGATGAAGCAATTGAAAATGCCGCTGTTTCCGCACGGAGAATAGCCGAAAAACTCAGACAATAAAGTTTACTATTATTGTTATAATAGTAAAGAAAGCGTAATTAAATGAAAGTATTTACTGTTGACGTATCAAAATGTAACGGGTGCTACAACTGCCAGCTCGCCTGTAAGGACGAACACTCCGGAAACGACTGGTCGCCGTACGCGAAGCCGCAGCCAGAGACCGGGCAGTTCTGGCTGCGCGTACGCGACTTTCCGCAGGGCACCGTTCCTAAAGTGCGCATACACTACGTCGCCGAGATGTGCAACCACTGCGCGAACGCGGCTTGTCTCGCGGCTTGCCCGAACGGCGCGGTTTACCGCCGGGAGGACGGTCTCGTGCTTATCGACCCTGCGAAGTGCGTCGGCTGCGGAGCCTGCGCTGTAGCTTGTCCGTACGACGCGGTCTTTTATAATGAGGAGCTGAAAATCTGCCAGAAATGCACCGGCTGTGCGCACCTGCTCGACAACGGCTTCGCTCTGCCGCGCTGCGTGGACGCGTGCCCGACGGAGGCGATTTCTTTCGCGGAGGAGAGCGAGCTGTCCGGGTTCATCGTCGGCGCGGACGTGCGTCTGCCGGAGACCGGACTGCGACCGCGCGTATATTACCGCAACATTCCGGGGTACTTCGTCGCGGGGACGGTGTACGACCCGGTCGAAAAAGAGGTTGCAACCGGCGCGGCGGTCAGACTGACGAACGGCGGCAAAACGCTGCACGCCGTCACCGACGAGTACGGCGATTTCTGGTTCAACGACCTGCGCCCCGGCAGGTACGAGCTTATCGTCGAAGCCGCCGGATTCGAGTACCTCGCGATAGACGGAATCGACGCGTCGTCCGGTTCCGTGAATCTCGGAGATCTCGCGCTGCGGAAAAAACAGTAACGTTAGCCGAATAACAAGAAGCACCCGAATTTGCGGGTGCTTCTTGTTATATACGGAAACAGTGAACGATTATTGCATCATTATACACGAAAACAAAGGATATAACAGCAAGAACTATGCGATTGCCGCCGCGATTTTGTTCGCGAGCGATTCCGCGTACTCGCGTGTCGGAGCCTCGACGGTCACGCGAATCAGCGGCTCGGTGCCGGACGGACGCACGAGTACGCGCCCGCGCCCGGCGAGCTTCGACTCTGCGTCAGCAACGGCGTTTAGCAGCGGTTCCGACCGCATAACGGTCGGCTTCGCCGCGTTATCGACGCTCACGTTGACGATGACCTGCGGGTATTTCGGGAAAATCGCGGCAAGCTCCGAAGCCTTTTTGCCGGAGCGCGCGAGTACGGACAGGAACTTGACCGCGGTAAGCTCGCCGTCGCCGGTCGTCGCGTCGGAGTGAAAAATCGTGTGCCCGGACGTTTCGCCGCCGAGCACCGCGCCCGACGACTTCATCAGCTCGAGCACGCTGCGGTCGCCCACGTCGGAGATTAGCAGCGTCAGCCCGCGCGCGTCGGCATACTCGCGGAAGCCGGAGTTGGTCATAACCGTGCCGACGACGAGTCCGCCGTCAAGCTCGCCGCGCGACAGCATATCGTCGGCGCAGACCGCGAGTACCGCGTCGCCGTCGATTTCGCCGCCGCTTTCGTCGAGGAAAAGGCACCTGTCGGCGTCACCGTCAAATGCGACGCCGGCGTCATAGCCGCCGCCGTCCATAAGTCCGCGCAAAGCGTTGAGGTGCGTCGAGCCGCAGCCGTCGTTGATGTTCACGCCGTTCGGCTCGTCGAAAAAAACGTCGGCGGAGATTCCGAGCCGGGCGAACAGAACGCGCGCCGTGCGGTAAGCCGCGCCGTTCGCGCAGTCAACCGCGACGCGGAGCGTGGTCAGATCCTCCGTGCCGTACGACAGCAGCCAGTCGATGTAGGTCTTCTCGTCGGAGTGTTCGTCGCGCCGGATTCTGCCGATTTGACCGTGCGTTTTCGCGAACGTGCGCAGTTCGTCCGGCGAGTCGGCGAGCCGCTCGATTTCCGCCTCGAGCCTGTCGGACAGCTTGTATCCGTCGCCGCTGAAAAACTTGATTCCGTTGTGCTCGAACGGATTGTGCGAAGCCGAAATCACGATGCCGAGGTCGGATTTCCGCACCCGCGCCAGAAACGCGACGGCGGGAGTCGGCAGAATCCCGAGCTGCGTGATGTCGGCTCCGCCGGCGGACAGCCCCGCGGACAAGCCGGCTTCAATCATATCGCCGGAAATCCGCGTGTCCTTGCCGATTATGACACGCGGCGGTCTTCCGGTCGCCGCACCGACCGCGACGGCGGCCGCGAAGCCGACGCGCGCCGCGAGTATTGCGGAAAGCTCGGTGTTCGCGATTCCGCGTATTCCGTCGGTACCGAAATATTTGCCCATAAGCCCTCTCGAACGCTAAGTATTTATTTGTGTAATACTATAAACACGCATAAAGCAGTAATAATATCCGGAAATAATAGCAAACTTTAGTGAGATAGGTAATACTGTTCGCGGGTTACAGCGTAAAAAAGTTCGTCACGTTCGGCGTATCCGAGCAGCACGCTTCCGCGACGTTTGCGCTTGATTTCGGGGAACAGCCGCATACCGAGACGTTCCATAACGCGGTACGACCGCACGTTTTCGGCGTCGCACGTTGCAGTAACCGTAGCCGCGTGCTGTTCGTCAAACGCGAAGCGTGTAAGCTCGCACGCCGCTTCGGTGGCGAAGCCGAGTCCCTGCGCGCCGCGCAGCAGTATCCAGCCGAGCTCGAAAATCGGTTGCGTTATTCCGCCGCCGTCCATATCGTCCGACAGCGAGAGACCCGCGCCGCCGGCGACCGCGCCGGAATCACGCGCCTCTATTATGTACTGCGCGTTTACGCACGGCGCGGCTTCGGCGGCGGCAATCGCGAAGCGGATAAAGCCGCGAGTGTCGTCCGCGGTGTGCGGGTCGAACAGCATATAGCGCAGATTTTCCTGGTCGCTTGCCCAGGAATGAACGGCGGCAAAGTCGGACTCGCGGAATTTGCGGAGCCGCAGACGCGGAGTTTCAAGTTCAGTAAAAGTCATATTACTCCAATATTGCGGGAAGTAACCCGAAATAATCGACGATAAAACACAAAATACGTCAATAATAATGGTATATAACAGGGAAAACTACTCAATTGCGAGTTGCCCACCGTCACGGTCGAAAAAGGGTATCCCGAGGTGCTCGTACGCGGCGCGGGTGACGCTCCGACCGCGCGGAGTGCGTGTCAGAAGCCCCTGCCGCATAAGGTAAGGCTCGTAAACGTCCTCGATTGTGACGGCTTCCTCGTTTACCGTCGCGGCAATCGTGTCGAGACCAACGGGACCGCCGCCGTAATGCTCGATGATGTTTCGCAGTAGCCGGCGGTCCTGCGCGTCGAGACCCGCCGCGTCGATGTCCAGTGCGGAAAGCGCATCGTCCGCCGCAGGGCGCGTAATTATGCCGTTTCCGCGCACGTCGGCAAAGTCGCGGACGCGCCGCAGAAGTCTGTTCGCGATACGCGGCGTCCCGCGCGAGCGCGACGCGATTTCGAGAGTGCCGCCGCGCTCGATTTCGATGTTCAGGAGCCGCGCCGAGCGTTCGATAATCAGGCAAAGTTCCTCGGGAGAGTACAGTTCGAGCTTCATCTCAATGCCGAAACGGTCACGCAGCGGCGACGAGAGCTGACCCGCGCGCGTCGTCGCGCCGACGAGCGTAAACGACTTCAGCTCGAGGCTGATTGGCGCGGCGGCGGGTCCTTGCCCGATAATGATGTCGATTTTGTGGTCTTCCATTGCGGGGTAGAGGATTTCCTCGATGCTGCGGTTCAGACGGTGAATTTCGTCGATGAAAAGCACGTCGCACTCGTTGAGACTCGTCAGAATCGCGGCGAGGTCTTTCGGTTTTTCGATTGCGGGACCGGAAGTCTGGCGCAGATTGCCGCCCATTTCCGCCGCGATAATCGCCGCGAGCGTAGTCTTGCCGAGACCCGGAGGACCGTGCAGCAGAACGTGGTCAAGCGGTTCGCCGCGCCGCCTCGCGCCCTCGATAAAGACTTTTAGGTTCGCTTTTGAACGCTCTTGCCCGATGTACTCGGCGAGCGTTTTTGGGCGGAGCGAGAACTCCGCGTCATCTTCGGCGGTGAACCGCGGCGCGGTTACCGGCACGCTCTCTTCACTGAATTGTATGCTCATAAAGCCGACCTCAACACTCTGTTTCAGCTATTTTGCAAGCACCGCGCGGATTATCTCCGCGGTCGTAAGCTCCGCAACGTCAATTCCGCGCAGCGCGGCGGAAATCTCGCTCTGGCTGTACCCGAGGACGGCGAGTCCTGCGGCGGCTTCCGAGTCCGGCGAGTGCGCGGGAAGCGTAAAGCCCGCGGACGAAAGCGCGGCGGCGTCCTTCGACACCTTGTCTTTCAGCTCGAGTACAATCCGCTGCGCGAGCTTTTTTCCGACGCCCGACGCGCGGGTTATCGCCGCCGTGTCGTCGCCGACGACGGCGAGCGCGAGCGTCTCCGCGGAGCAGACCGAAAGTATGGACAGCGCGGCTTTCGGACCGACGCCGGTGACGCCGAGGAGCAGCTCGAACGCGCGTTTCTCGCTCATATCAAAGAAGCCGAAGATGTCGAACGCGTCCTCTTTGATGTTGCAGTAAGTGAACAGGCGCGCGGTTTCGCCGACGGTCAGCCGCGACAGCGTCGCCGTCGAAACCTGACAGGCGTAGCCTACGCCGCCCGCGTCAAGTACGCAGAGATTTGCGTCGAGTACGGCTACTGTGCCTTTTATATAGTAAAACATTAAACAGCTGCGCAAAGTTCTATGTAATAACGGTTATATAGAAATATCACGCTCTCCCTCAGATATATTTTGCTGCGGAGGTATCAAATAGTTTCGTTGGCGTTATGTGACAGCCCGGACAGCAGCGAATTCGCGTTGCGCGCGTGCGTCAGGGCGAGCGCGAGACCGTCCGCAGCGTCGTCCGGGCGCGGCACGGATTGCAGTTTGAGCAGGCGGCGCACCATCTCCATAACCTGCTTTTTTTCCGCGCGGCCGTACCCGGCGACCGTCAGCTTTACCTGAAGCGGCGTGTACTCGTACATCGGCAGACCGCGCTCCTCGCCGGCGAGTATCACGGCGGCGCGTCCGTGAGCGACGGCGACCGCGGTTTTGAGGTTCGTGTTGAAAAACAGCTCCTCGATTGCGATTGCGTCCGGGCGCAGACTGTCCATAAGCTCGCCGGAGTCCGCGTAAATGCGGCGCAGTCTGTACGCGAGCCGCAGGTGCGCTTCGGTAGAGATTACGCCGTGGGTCAGGTGCGCGACGTTGCTGCCGGAGGTTTCGACCGCGCCGAATCCGACCGTCGCGATGCCGGGGTCAATTCCGAGAATAATCATACTTGATATTGTAGCACGCGAGCGGGCAAAACGCAACATAAACTTGACAAGTCGGCTTTGTGCTGTTATTATGGAGAAAAAGGCGGTGTTTTTATGGATATTTATTTTGAGTGCGGTATGGGAGCCGCGGGCGATATGCTTCTCGCCGCGCTGTTTGAGCTGCTGCCGGACAAGGATGCGTTTCTCGAAAAACTGCGCGCGCTTGACCTGCCCGGAGTGGAAATTGAAGCCGAGAAAAGCGAAAAGTGCGGAATTATCGGCACGCATATGAAAGTTACTGTGTTCGGAACCGATGAAGTCAGCGAAGATGTGCACGACCATAGCCATACGCACTCCGTTGTACAGGACGCAAATCACAATCACGGCAGCAATAAGTCAAAAGCAAAGTCGAAAAGTTACGGATATAACAGTATAAAAGAGCTGATAGTGTCCTTAGACATACCGGAGAGCGTTAAGCGGGACGTTCTCGCGGTCTACGCGCTCCTTGCGGAAGCGGAAAGCCGTGTGCACGGGAGTCCGGCGGAACACATACACTTCCACGAGGTAGGAACGCTTGACGCGCTTGCCGACATTACCGGGGTCTGTCTCGCGATGCACATTCTCGCGCCGCGAAGCGTTTCGGCGTCGCCGGTGCACGTCGGTTCCGGGTACGTCCGGTGCAGTCACGGGGTTTTGCCAGTGCCTGCGCCCGCGACCGCGAATCTGCTCGAAGGCATACCGTCATACGGCGGCGACATTCGCGGCGAGCTTTGCACTCCGACCGGGGCGGCGTTGCTGCGCCATTTCGTCGGGGAGTTCGGTTCGCGGAAGGTTTCAAAGGTCGTCAAAATCGGATACGGTATGGGTACGAAGGACTTTGAGCGGCTGAACGCGGTACGCGCGTTTCAGCTCGGCGGCGACGACGGAGAGGGCGATGTTATCGCGGAGCTGCAGTGCAATATCGACGATATGACCGCAGAGGAAATCGGATTTGCATTCGATGAACTACTAAAAAATGGCGCACTCGACGTATTTTTAACGAGTATACAAATGAAAAAGAATAGAAACGGAACACTGCTTACGGTTTTAGCAAGGAATAGTGACAGGGAGCAGACAGTCAGAGAAATCTTCCGGCTGACGACTACGCTTGGCGTCCGCGTCGCGGTGAAAGAGCGCGCTACACTCCGGCGCGAGCAGTTCATACGGGACACGGAATACGGTGCGGTGCGCGGCAAGCGGAGCGAGGGATACGGCGTGATTCGCGAAAAAATTGAGTATGACGACCGTGCGGAAATAGCGAGAAAGCTCGGAATCTCGCCCCGTGACGTTACTCTGTAAAAAAATGTTGACAAACGCTGTGCGTTGTGCTAAAATGGCAAACAGTATGGTAACAACTGGCTCGGAGGGTTTATGCGCAGCTTGACTTCGTGGCAATTTAGCTTTTTTGGTCGCTTTTTTGGCGGCTTTATTGGCTTTGCGTATTTTTTTTCGAGTTGATGTGAATAGTGGCAGGGGCACAGTTACTTCGCGGGAACCCTCCACGGTTCCCGCGATTGTTATTTTGGAGGCAAGATGAAAGAGATTCGTGTCAAAACCGCGCAGTCAGAATACGGAGTGATTATTGGTTTCGGTGCGCTTAAGCGGCTCGAAAGCTTGTTGCTCGGCTTGCACGCGGACTGTGTAGTATTTGTTGCTGACACAAATACTATTTCAATAGCAAGACAAGTATATAATGATATAACAGGAATAAAACTTAAAAAAATAATAGAAATTCCTGCCGGAGAGGTAAATAAAACACCGGAAACAGCAGTCAAACTTTGCTCCGCTTTTGCGGCGAGCGGGCTTACACGCGGAAGCGTAGCGGTCGCGGTCGGCGGCGGCGTAATCGGCGATACGGTCGGCTTTGCAGCCGCGATTTACCTGCGAGGAATCCGGTTCGTTCAAGTGCCGACCACTATTATCGCGGCGACAGACTCGTCGGTCGGCGGCAAAACCGGGGTTGATCTTCCGGAAGGCAAGAATCTTATCGGGGCGTTCCGCCAGCCGGAAGCCGTGTTTGCCGATACGTGCCTGCTTGACACGTTGCCGGGGCGCGAAATCACGTCCGGACTCGGGGAGGTTCTCAAATATTATCTGCTCGGCGCATTTGAAGAGAAGTGCCTCGACGTGTTTCCGCTCAGCCGCGATTCGCTGAAATCCGTGGATTTTGAAGAGCTGATTGCGCGGTGCGTCGAGTTCAAGGCGCGGCTCGTGTGCGAGGACGAGTTTGACAACGGCGTACGGCGGTACCTGAACCTTGGACACACGTTCGGTCACGCGCTCGAAAAGCACTGCGAATACACGCGATATAACCACGGAGAGGCTGTTGCCATCGGCATCAAAATCGCTGTCAGGCTTGGTATAAAGCTCGGAATCACCGACGCAGAAGTGCTATACGAACTTGATTCCGTAGCCTGGAAAATGGGGTTACAAACGGATACAGAGCTAAAAATAAGCGAACTTTTTAGGAATATAACAACAGATAAAAAGCGATTAGGCGATAATAGTAATATTATACTATTAAAAAGATTAAGAGCGCCGACTGTTGTGACTCTGACGGACAGCGAGCTTAGAGAGGCGGTATCAGAGCTGTGAATTCAAAACTATACAGAATCTGTGGTACGCCGCGCGGAGAAGTTGTATTGCCGCCGTCAAAGTCGATATTGCACAGGTATATCATAGCAAAATATCTATCAGATAGTATATCTTTATCTGATTATAACAGTATATCTAATGATATAAGTGCAACTGTTGATGCAGTAAAAGCCTTAAAAAACGACGAAACTGTGATTGACTGCGGAGAGTCCGGTTCGACTTTACGGTTTCTACTCCCGGTAGCCTCCGCGCTCGGGAAAAGCGTCGATTTCCGTGGGCGAGGACGGCTTATGTCGCGCCCGATTTCGGAGTTAGCCGCCGCGCTGAACGCTAACGGCGGGCAGATTTCAGTCGAATCGGACAGAATCGCCGTCCGCGGCAGACTGCGACCCGGGGTGTACGAGCTTCCCGGAGACGTTTCGTCGCAGTATTACACAGGGTTGTTTTTTGCGTTGCCGCTGCTCGGCGGGTCGAGCCGGGTAGTTGCATCGTCCGCACTGCAGTCGAAGTCGTACCTCGCCGTGACGCGCGCTGTGCTTCGGGACTTCGGTGTGGATATTGCCGAGTCGGAGCGCGGATTCGGTGAATACATTGTTGCGCCGCAACGGTTTGTGGCTCCGGACGAACCTTATGCAATCGAAGCGGATTGGTCGCAGGCGGCGGTATTCCTGTGCGCCGCGGCACTCGGTGCAGACTGCGCAGTGACTGGAGTCCGTACCGCCTCGCCGCAGGGCGACTCCGCGATTCTCGGCATTCTGGAGCAAGCGGGGTGCGAAATTGTGCAACTATATAATAGTGTAACCGAAGAAAACGACACTTTAGTTTCGCCGACTGAACAAAAACCGCGAATAATACGAAGTATAACCGTAAAAACATCACATTTGTGCGCCGCGAACTTCGACGCGGGCGATATTCCGGACATTGTGCCGCCGCTCGCCGCTATGCTGTGCTTTGCAGACGGCGAGAGCGTGATTTCAAACTGTGCGCGGCTGAGGCTGAAAGAATCCGACAGGCTCGCGGCGGTCTGCGAGGGTCTGCGAAGTCTCGGCGCGGACATCGAAATCGACGGCGGCAGTCTCCGGATTCGCGGGAAACCGACTGCCGCAGGCGGTACGGTTGACTCGCGCGGCGACCACAGAATCGCGATGATGGCGGCGGTCGCGTCGCTTCGATGCGCGTCCGGCGTTTACGTCACGGACGCGGGCTGCGTAGCGAAGAGCTACCCGAATTTTTGGAACGACTGGGAGGGAAAAGAGTGAACACATTCGGAAAGCATTACGCCGTAACGGTTTTCGGCGAATCGCACGGCACGGCGATCGGCTGCGTGATAGACGGAATCCCGGCGGGATTCGCACTTGACCGCGGAAGAATCGACGAGGAACTTCGCCGCCGACGACCGGGGCAGAGCGAACTTAGCACGACGCGTAAAGAGACGGACAATTTCAAAATAGTGTCCGGCTTGCTTGGCAGAGTAACGACCGGCGCGCCGCTGACCGCCTTTTGCCGCAATATTGACACGCGCTCGTCGGACTATCAGACCGGGTTAGCGCGTCCGGGACACGCGGACTTTCCGGCGTTCGTGAAGTACGACGGCTTCAACGACGCGCGCGGCGGCGGAATGTTTTCGGGGCGTCTGACCGCGCCGCTCGTGTTCGCCGGAGCGATCGCGAAGCAGATTATCGAGTCGCGTGTCGGAGCCGTGATTTCTGCACAGCCGGTAAATATCGGCGGAGTGACCGACCCCGACCTGTTTCAGAAAGTGATTCTCGAAGCAAAAGCAGAGGGAGACAGCGTCGGCGGAGTCATAGAGTGCACGGTTACGGGACTGCCGCCCGGTCTCGGCGAACCGCTTTACAGCTCGGTGGAATCCGAAATCGCGTCCATAGTTTTTGCGGTTCCGGCAGTAAAAGGTATCGAATTCGGAGACGGTTTTAACATTGCAAACAGATACGGAAGTGAAGTAAATGACGGTTATGACAGTAAAAACGGCAAGATAAGTATGACTTCTAACCACAATGGGGGTGTACTTGGAGGTATAACGAACGGCGCCGACCTCGTGTTCCGCGTCGCGGTTAAGCCTACGCCAACCATATCTAAGCCGCAGCAAACGGTAAATCTCGTGACGGGAGAAAGCATAGAGCACAGCTTCGTAGGACGCCACGACCCGTGCATTGTGCCGCGCGCCGTACCCGTAATCGAAGCCGCCTGCGCGGTCGCGCTCATTCAGTTCATACTATAAAACAGGAGGCAAGCTGTGATTATCATTCTGAAACAAGGCGCGGAGCCGACCGAGGTCGAAGCTCTGCAAAGCATTATCAGGTCGCGGGGGCTGGTCTATCAGCCGATCGAGTCGGAGGGGCAGAGTATGCTCGGGCTGGCGGGCGACCTCTCCGGGATTTCCGAGGACGATTTCCTGCGCTCGTCGTGCGTCGAGCGAATCGTGCGCGTCAAGGAGGCGTACAAGCTCGCGGGGCGGAAGTTTCACCCTGCGGACTCGGTTTTCGAGATTTGCGGACGCAAAATCGGCGGCGGAAATTTCGCGGTAATCGCGGGACCGTGCAGCGTCGAGAGCGAGGAGCAGATACTGTCCGTCGCCCGCGACGTTAAGGCGGCGGGAGCGCAGTTTCTGCGCGGCGGCGCGTTCAAGCCGCGCACCTCGCCGTACGCGTTCACGGGACTCGGACTCGACGGACTCGAGCTTCTGAAACTCGCGCGGGAAAAAACCGGGCTGCCGATAGTGACGGAAATAATGTCGGCGGAACACCTCGCGGAGTTTGAAGCCGACGTTGACGTAGTCCAGATCGGCGCGCGGAATATGCAGAATTTCTCGCTGCTGCGTCAGGTCGGCGGGCTGAACAAGCCGGTGCTGCTGAAGCGCGGACTGTCGAGCACGCTCGACGAGCTGCTGCTCGCGGCGGAACACGTTATGGCGGGCGGAACGCGCGAGGTTATGCTCTGCGAGCGCGGCATCAGAACGTTTGAAACCGCGACGCGCAACACGCTCGACCTCTCCGCGGTACCGGTACTCAAACAGAGGACGCACCTGCCGGTCATTATCGACCCGTCGCACGCGACCGGATACTGGCACCTCGTCGAGCCTATGGCTCTCGCCGCCGCAGCCTGCGGAGCGGACGGACTGATTATCGAGGTACACAATCACCCGGAAGCCGCGCTGTGCGACGGAGCGCAGTCCGTGACGCCGCAGGTCTTTCGCCGGATTATGATACGCGTCGCAAAAGTGCGCGCCGCCGTCGCGGAGTGAGAATATTCGGACTAAAACAGTGAATAAATCCTAAATGTCTGATATTAAATCTATTATAACAATAAAAACTATCAAATTGGAGGAATAAACATATGACGCCGACCGAAGAACTCGCCGCACTGCGCGGCAAGATAGACGCAATCGACGAGGGGATGCTGAAGCTGTTCCGCGAGCGGCAGGAGGTCTCCGCCGGAATCGCCGACGTTAAGGAGCGCGGCAACATCGCCGTCACCGACCCCGTGCGGGAGCAGCTCGTCATCGCCCGCGCGCGGGCGTCCGCCGAGCCGGAGGTGCAGTCGGAGACCGCGGCGTTTATGCGGACGCTTGTCTCGCTGTCCAAAAAACGGCAGACGCAGCTTCTCGGGCTGTACTCCGCGCTCGATTTCCCGCCGTCAACCGGCGCGCCGGACGGACCCGCCGCTTTCCAGGGCGTAGCCGGCGCGTGGAGCGAACACGCCGCGATTAAAATGTTCCCCGACAGGGAACTCACAAACTGCGAATACTTCGAGGACGTGTTCAACGCGGTCAAAACCGGGCGCGCGGCGTACGGCGTGCTGCCGATTGAGAACTCGCGCACGGGCGCAATCGGCGAGGTGTACGACCTGCTGCGGCGGCACTCCTGCTATGTTGTGGGGCAGACCTGGGTGCCGGTCCGGCAGTGCCTGATCGGTCTCGCGACCGCGGGAATCGGTGATATTCGAGAGGTTTTCTCTCACCCGGAGGGCTTTTCGCAGAGTACGCGCTTCCTGAAAAACAAAAACTGGGAGCTTACCGACGTTCGCAACACCGCTGTTGCGGCGAAAATCGTCGCGGAGCGCGGCGAGGCGAAGTACGCGGCTATCGGTTCGCGCCGCGCCGCCGAGGTTTACGGACTCGGCGTACTCGCCGACAGCGTCTCAGACGACCCGAAAAACCGTACGCGCTTTATTGCGATTGCCGCGCAGCCGCAGTACGACGAGACGTCGGACATTGTGACGGTCACGTTCTCCACGGCGCACCACGCGGGCGCGCTCTGTGACACGCTGTCCGCGTTCCAGCTTGCGGGAATCAACCTGACGCGGATAGAGTCGCGCCCGGCGGCGCAGGCAAAATACCGTTTTTTTGCCGACCTCGACGCGTCCATAACGGACGGACTGACCCGCGAAGCTCTCGCGCAGGCGGCGGCGCAGTCCGACTATTTTGAGATTCTCGGCTGCTATTCGGAGCTTGCCGCGGAGAACGCGTGAAGCCGTCGGAGCGCAGCGTAATTCTAATAGGTATGCCGGGCGCGGGAAAGACGACCGTCGGCAAGCGAGTCGCGCAGCTGCTCGCGCGGAAGTTCTTTGATTCCGACGCTGAAATCGAGCGGCTCGAGGGACGCACCTGCGCCGAAATTATTGAGTCCGACGGCGAGCCGCGCTTCCGCGAAATTGAGCGCGGCGTAGTCGCGGAGCTTGCGGCGCAGAGCGGAATCGTTCTCGCCGTAGGCGGCGGCGCGCCTGTTTACAACGCGGACCTGCTGAAAACCGGAATCGTCGCGTGGCTCGTCAGACCGCTCGCGGACTTAGCGGAGGAAACCGGCAACGACGCGACGCGCCCGCTGTCCAAATCGCCCGGTGATTTGGAGCGGCTTTACGCGGAACGCCGCGAAAAATACGCCGCGCTCGCCGACTTTTCCGTGTCGGGGGACGGCGCGGAGTCAACCGCGCAGGGCGTATTACTGCGGCTCCCGCCGTTTCTAACGGCGAAGCTGCTCGTAATCAACGGACCGAACCTGAATATGCTCGGCGTCCGCGAACCGGGAGTTTACGGCTCGGAATCGTACGCGGACCTCATTCGGTACGTCGAAATCTGCGCGCGCGAGCGCGGCGTGTCCGTTAGCGCGTATCAGTCGAACGGAGAGGGCGAGCTTGTAACGAAAATTCAGGACGCGCTCGGCAGGTACGACGGCGTCGTGATTAACCCCGGCGCGTACACGCACTACAGTTATGCGGTTTACGACGCGCTGCGCGCGGTCAAAGCCGTTCCCGCGGTAGAGGTGCATATCTCGGACATTCATTCGCGGGAGGAATTCCGCAAAATCTCGGTGACGGCTCCGGCGTGTATCGCGCAGATTTCGGGCCGCGGCTTTCGCGGCTACGCCGAAGCGATGGACATACTGCTTAAAAGGATTGCGGCGCAATGAAAAAATTCAGACTTGCGGTAATCGGAACGCCGGTGTCGCACTCGCTGTCGCCGCGGATTCACGGTGCGTTCGCCGAAGCTCTCGGACTCGAAGTCGGATATGACGCGGTCGAGGTCGCGCCGGAGGAACTGCGCGGCTTCGTGACGCGGTCGCGCCGCGATTATGACGGATACAATATAACTATGCCGCATAAGGAGACGGTCGCGCCGCTGCTCGACGCGCTCGGCGATACCGCCGCGGCTTGCGGAGCCGTGAACACGGTCGTGAACGTGGGCGGCAGACTTACCGGACACATAACCGACGGAGCCGGGATTCTGCGCTCGCTTGAGCCGTATTTCGGGTCGTACGAGGGCAAAAACGCCGTAATCATCGGTGCGGGCGGAGCGGCAAAGACCGCGGCGGTCTCGCTGTCCGGCGCGGGCGCGGACGTAACCTGCGTTTCGCGGCGCGCCGCGGCAGTCGCCGGAGCGAAACGCGCGGACTTCGCATCGCTCGAGACGCTTGCGGAGACCGCCGACGTGATTATCAACTGCACTCCGCTCGGAATGAGCGGACACGACGCGTTCGCGGACTTTGATTTCCTCGCCGGCGTGACCGCCGTAGTGTTCGACCTCGTGTACAACCCGCGGCAGACGGAGCTTCTCGGACGCGCGCGGTCGCTCGGACTGCGTACGGTCGAAGGCGTGTCGCTTCTCGTGTGGCAGGCGGCGTACGCGTTTGAGCTTTTCACCGGGACGCAGGTTCCGCGCGAACTCGCGGAAAGAGTAATGCGCGAACTGTAGTTGCGGCGCAACCGGGTAAACACGCAAAACGGCGGCGGACAAAAGTCCGCCGCCGTTTTATTAACCGCTTGGTCGGGCGAAGCCCTCCCGCGCTGTGTGCTCGCAGACTCGCACGGGGAACGCGTCTGCGGACGCGGTGCCGTCTGCGACGGCTGTACACATTAGCCGTTACCGCCGCACGACGACGCTGTCCTCGCCGAGCCGCGCCCGCAGCTCAGACAGGAGCGAGTCCGCAATCAGGCACTGCGACTTTTGCGCCGCGCCGCTGTCCGCGAACTTGACCACGAACTTTGACTTTCCGGGGAACATTTGAAGTACGAGCTGAACGTGCCGCCAGAGCGGGTCTGCCGCAGACGGAAGTTTGACATAGAGCGTGTCGTCGTCGGACTTTTCGGGGACTTTCTCCTCTCCGGCGCGGAACAGTGCGTCCGCCGGAGCGATTTCGTCCGCCAGAAGCTGAGGCGGCTTGTCGTCGCGGGACGAAACCTTTCCGGTGAGAGTGACAATCGCGTTCTGCTTCAGGTAGCCGCCCGACTTGTCGATTGTGTTCTGGAACACGAGACTTTCGATTGTTCCGGTGCCGTCGTCAAGCGTGACGTACGCCATTTGCTTGTTGTTTTTCGTGAGCTTCGTGCGTACGGTCGATACCACGCCGAGTATCGTCACAACGTCGCCGTCGAGGAAGCGCGCCGCGCCCTCCTCGCGCCCGTGTTCCGCAAGAATCACGCCGATTCCGACCGCGCCTTTCGAGCGCGCGGCGGCGCGGAATTCGTCCGCCGGGTGCCCGGATAGGTACAGTCCCGTCACGTCGTGTTCCATCTCCGCAAGCTCGGAGCGCGAAAACTCCGGAATGTCCGGCGGAACCGGCTCCTCCGGCGAGTCCTCCGCGCCGCCGAACGCGAACAGGTCAAGCTGACCCTCGACGTTGGAGCGGCGTTCGTCCGACGCGTCGCGCATAACGCCCTCGTAAATCGCCGCAAGCTGACTGCGCCGCAGTCCGAACGAGTCCATCGCCCCGCACTTTATCAGAGCCTCGACCGCGCGCTTGTTAAGCTCCGCGCCGGTCATACGGTTTACGAAGTCGGTCAGCGAGCGGAACGCGCCGCGCTCCCGCCGCTCGCGGGAAACCTCTGATATGAAGCCGGAGCCGACGTTCCGCGCCGCGGCGAGTCCGTATCTTATGTCGTTTCCGGAGACGGAAAACGCCGCTTCCGACTCGTTTACGTCCGGCGGCAGCAGCCCGATTTTCATCTCGCGGCACTCCTGCGCGTACTCCGCGACCTTCTCCGGCTCGCGCAGTACGCTCGTGAGCAGCGCGGCGAAATATTCCTGCGGATAGTGCACTTTTAAGTACGCCGTCTGGTACGAGATAACGGCGTAGCATACGGCGTGCGCCTTGTTGAACGCATAGTTCGCGAAGTCCGTAATCTCGTCGTAAATTGCGGCGGCGGCTTCGCGGGTAACGCCGTTTTTGACCGCGCCGGGGATACCGCGCGATTCGTCGCCGTCAATGAACGCGGCTTTTTCGCGCTCAATATCCTTGATTTTTTTCTTCGACATCGCGCGGCGAATCATATCCGCCTGCCCGAGCGTGAACCCGGCGAGACGGCGGAATATTTCGATAACCTGTTCCTGATAGACGATGCAGCCATATGTTACGGAGAGAATCGGCTCGAGCAGCCGGTCTTTGTACTTAACTTTCGACGGGTCTCTCGCGCACTCCAAAAACCGCGGAATCGAATCCATAGGTCCCGGACGGTAGAGCGCGATTATCGCGGTTATGTCCTCAATTGACTTCGGGCGCAGTCCGACGGCGACGGCGGTCATTCCCGAGGACTCGAGCTGGAACACGCCGAGCGTTTTGCCGGAGGATAACATCTCAAACGTCTCCGCGTCGTCGTCCGGAATCGCGGCGAGCGAGAAGTCCGGCGTATGCTTTCGTATGTCGCGCTCCGCGTCGTCGAGCACCGTAAGGTTGCGGAGTCCGAGGAAGTCCATTTTGAGCAGCCCAAGCTCTTCGAGCGTCGTCATAGTGTACTGCGTCGCAATGGAGTTGTCTTTTTTGGACAGCGTCAGCGGGACGTATTCCATAACCGGACGCTTCGTGATAACGACTCCCGCCGCGTGAGTGCCGGAGTCTTTCGGCATATCCTCGATTGCCATCGCGGTGTCGAGTACGCGGTGAATCCGCTCGTCGCCCTCGTACGCCGCGCGGAGTTTTGTCGCGGTTTTGAGCGCGTCCGAGATTTTTACGCCGAGTCCGAACGGAATTTCGCGCGCAAGCTCCGACTCCTCGGCGAACGTCAGCCCCATAGCTTTCGCGACGTTGCGGACGGAGTTTTTCGCTTTGAGCGTGTTGAACGTGACTATCTGCGCGACGCGGTCGGCTCCGTACTTCGCCTTGACGTAGTCGATGACCTCGCTCCGTCTCCGCTCGCAGAAGTCGATGTCGATGTCCGGCATCGATACGCGCTCTGGGTTGAGGAACCGCTCGAAATACAGGTTGTACCGCAGCGGGTCCACCGTCGTAATGTCGAGGCAGTAGCTGACGATGCTGCCCGCCGCGCTCCCGCGCCCCGGTCCCACCGGTACGCCGATAGACTTCGCGTAACGGATAAAATCCCAGGTTATCAGAAAATAGTCGGTGAAGCCCATTTGCGCAATCATATCAAGCTCGTAGCCGAGCCGCTCCGTATGCCCGGACGCGTTCCCGCCGTAGCGTTTAGTCAGTCCCTCGAGACACAGGCGGCGGAGATACGCCGCAGCGTCCGGCTCGTCGTCGGGAAGCGTGAATTCCGGCAGGTGATACTTGCCGAACTCAAACTCAAAATCGCACAAATCCGCGACTTTCTGCGTGTTGTCGCACGCTTCGGGATAGTGCGGAAACAGTTCGCGCATCTCCTCCTCGGACTTGAGGAACAGTTCTTTCGAGTCGAAACGCATACGGTCCGGGTCGTCCACGTTTTTGCCGGTTTGTATCGCGAGCAGAACGTCCTGCGTAGCCTCGTCCTCGCGCCTTATGTAATGCACGTCGTTTGTGACTACGAGCGGAATCCCGGTCTCGTCGTGAATGCGGAGTACTCCCGCGTTCACCGCGCGCTGGTTCGGCAGTCCGTGGTCCTGAAGCTCGAGATAAAAGCCGTCGTCGCCGAACATTTCGCGCATTTCGAGCGCGTGAGCTTTCGCCTTATCGTACTCTCCGCGCAGAATAAGCGTCGGGATTTTGCCCGAAACGCAGGCGGACAGCGCGATAAGCCCCGCGCTGTGTTCGCGCAGAAGCCCGAAATCTATGCGCGGCTTAACGTAAAACCCCTCGATAAAAGCTTTCGACACGAGCGCGCAGAGGTTGCGGTACCCCTCCTCGCTGCGGCACAGTAGTACGAGATGATACCGCTCCGAATCGCGCTCGTACTCCATATCGAAGCGCGTCCGTGCCGCGACGTAGACTTCGCAGCCGATTATCGGCTTAATGCCCGCGTCTTTCGCCGCGTTGAAAAACGACACCGCGCCGTACATAACGCCGTGGTCGGTAATCGCGCAGGACGAAAACCCGAGGTCTTTCACCCGGGTTATCAGGTCTTTTATCCGGCACGCGCCGTCAAGCAGCGAATACTCGGTGTGAACGTGCAAATGCGCAAAGGACATAGTGTTACCGTAAATTCTGAGTTGTTAATTTGCCGGACTCGCCGGGCCTTCAGCCGTCCGCGTTGATTTTCTCGACAAGCTCCGCAATCACGCGGTCGGCTTCGCCGTAGTCCACCTGGCAGGTGCCGACGCGCTCGTGACCGCCGCCGCCGTATTTCAGCATCAGCGAGCCGACGTTAGTCCGCGACGACCTGTTTATCGTGCTGTGACCGCAGGCGATAGGGCAGTTTTGCTTGCCCCTGCCGTCAACAATCCAGAGCGAAATATTCGTCTCCGGATACAGCCCGTAAGGCAGGAAGCGGTTGCCGGAGTATATCGTCTCGACCCCGCGCAGGTCGGTTACGAGGCAGTTATTATACACCTTTGAGTATTGTTCGACCATACCGCCGAACTGCGCGTTCTGCTCGAGATACAGCTCGACGCGCTCCCGGACGTCCGGCAGGTCGAGGATTTCCTCAATCGACAGCTCCGCGCAGGCGTCAAGCAGAATCTGCATCAGGTCGTAGTTTGAAATGCGGAACTCGCGGAACCGCCCGAGCCCGGTGCGCGGGTCCATCAGGAAGCCGAGCAGAACCCAGCCTTTCGGGTCGGAGACCTCCTCCGCCGTCAGGTCAGCCGAATCGACGCGGTCAACGTAGTCGATCATCTGCGCGAGGTGCGGGAATTTCTCCTTGCCGCCGTAATAGTCGAAGACGATGCGCGCGCAGCTCGGCGTGACGCGGCGGTCGCCCGGCACGTCCACATCGCCTACGCGCTCGATTTCGCTCGAGTGGTGGTCGAACCAAATTCCGCAGCCGGGAATGTACGGAATGTTGGCGAGTACGTCGTTTTCCGTCGCTTCGACGATTCCGTCCTGAATGTCTTTCGGGTGAACGAACTTGAATCCGTCAACAACGCCCGCTTTTTTAAGCAGCGCGCCGCAGGCGAGTCCGTCGAAGTCGCTGCGAGTAAGTAACTGCATATCGCCGAATCTCCTTTTATTTATTTGCCCGGTCGGCAAAGCCTCCCGTCGCTTAATTTTCGGCAAAACGCCGGGTCGGGGCGAGGACGCGGCACGGCTTAGCCGAAATGGCTGTTTCTTACATTGTATCACACTTGATTTCAGATTTCAAGCCTTGCTTTTACCGCGTTCAGAAATTCCTGCGTCGCGACCGTCTTCACGGCAAGCCCGGGTTCCGCGATACCGGCGAGGTCGCGGGTCATCGTGCCGCTCTCAATTGTGTCGAGCGTCGCTTTTTCGACGCTTTTCGCGAACGCCGTAAGCTCCGCGTTTCCGTCAAGCTCGCCGCGTTTCGCGAGCGCGCCCGTCCACGCGAAAATCGTCGCGACGGCGTTCGTCGAGGTCTCCTCGCCCTGCAAATAGCGGTAATAGTGGCGCGTCACCGTGCCGTGCGCCGCCTCGTACAAAAAGTTGCCGTCCGGCGAGACGAGAACCGACGTCATCATAGCGAGCGAGCCGAACGCCGTCGAAACCATATCGCTCATAACGTCGCCGTCGTAGTTTTTGAGTGCCCAGATGAAGCCGCCGCGCGACCGCATAACCCGCGCGACCGCGTCGTCAATCAGCGTGTAGAAGTACTCGATGCCGAGCCTTGCGAATTCCGCTTTGAAGTCCGACTCGTAGATTTGCGCGAAAATGTCCTTAAAGCGTCCGTCGTAAATCTTGGAAATCGTGTCTTTCGTCGAGAACCACAAGTCCTGTTTTGTCGCGGCGGCGTACCCGAAACACGACCGCGCGAACGCTTCAATCGACGAATCTTTGTTGTGCATAATCCTCCAAACAGCCGGAGAATCGACAGTTTGTGTCTGTATAGTCTGTAAAACATCTCCGGTTTCAGACTTTATTACGAGTTCGGCAGTATTTTTTTCGCCGACGTAGCACTCAACTCCGGAGTACACGTCGCCGTAGGCGTGACGCGCGATTGTAATCGGAGCCTCCCAGGTCCGCACCGACGGCTTGACGCAGCGCAGTACAATCGGGGCGCGGAACACCGTCCCGTCGAGTATCGCGCGTATCGTGCCGTTCGCCGACTTCCACATCTGCTTAAGTTCCGGAAACTCCTCCATACGCTGGCGGTTCGGCGTTATCGTCGCGCACTTGACCGCGACGCGGAGCCGCTTCGCCGCTTCTGCGGACTGCACGGTCACTTGGTCGTCGGTGTCGTTGCGGTGCGTCAGCCCGAGGTCGAAATACTCGGTGTTAAGCCCGACGTACGGCTCGAGCAGGGTCGCCTTTACCATACGCCAGATGACGCGGGTCATCTCGTCGCCGTCCATTTCGGCGATTGGGTTTTGCATTTTGATTTTCAAACTTATGTTCTCCTGTCTGCTTAAATCTTAGTAAATTCCGCGACGACGCGCGAGTGCGACTGCGGCGGCGATATTGCCGTACTCCGGGTGAGTTGCAGCCCGAGCGCGCCGGAGGTTCCGGCTAAGTCTTCGATTCCGCCGAACAGCCGCGCGCGCCTTGCAATTTCCCGGTGTTCGGTCGGCGCGACGCCCCACAGCTTAAAGTAATCCGCATAACGGTCTTGCGGTTCGGCGCGGCACACGGCGACGAACCTGCCGCCCGTTTTGAGGACGCGCGCGGTCTCCGCAATCGTCGCCTGAATCTCGCCGCTCTCGTCGAGTCCGTAATGCGTGCATACCGTGTCAAAAACTCCGTCCTCAAACGGCAGATACCAGAAATTCGCGGTTATTCCGCAGACGCGCTCCGGCAAACCCAGGTACGCCGCGAGCGCGTCCGCGTTTCGCGCGCAGGCGAAGTCAACGTCCGCGCTGATGAGTTTTCCGTTTTGGTTCAGTGCGTTCATAACCGCGAAAGTTCCGAGACCCGCGCCGGTGCCGAGCTCCAGAATCAGACCGCCGCCCCGCGTCACGGCGGGAACGTATTTCTCAAAATGCACGTCCGCCCACGTCTGTTTGCGGTACTTTTCCGCAAGTGCGCGACCCCGTTCCGAACCGCCGCGGGACAACGCGTCAAGCGCGCCGGAGCGGCTCATTCCGCCGAAATTGCGCGCCGCGACGCCGGGTAAAACCGGTTCCGCGTTTGCGGAGTAGTCGTCGAGCCGCGCGAAAAACTCCGCTGCCGACGGGATTTGCCGCAGCAGCCACGCGTCGAATTCGGCGGCGTACGCGGCGGCGTCCGTCGGATAAGGCTCTGAATTCGGAAAATACTTTTCCGTCAGCGCGGCGTAAAACCGGCGCAGCCCGTCAATATCGCGGAAAAACAGAACGTCAAGCAGCTCGTTTATATACATCTACGCAGGCACCTCCCTGTACCGGTTCATCAGGCAGCCGGCGGCGATTATCGCGCGCTCCCCGTCAGACAGGTTTTCGAGCTTCAGCGTAATTTCGGTTTTTGTGCCGTCCGCGGCGTTCACGGTCGCGGGAAAGCTCTCGTCGCCCGCGAGGAGTTTGCGGCGCACGTCCAAAACCGTGATAACGCACTCGCCGAACGTAAACTCGCCGTCGAAGGTGAACGGCAGAATCCCCCAGTTGATAAGGTTCGAGCGGTACCGCTTCGTCGCGTACTCCCGCGCGATATTCGCCCACCCGCCGAGGATTTTCTGACAGCTCGCAGCCTGCTCGCGCGCGCTGCCGTCGCCGGGTTTCACGGCGTATATCGCGCTGCCGAACGTCGGATTGAGCGAACGGTCATAGCCGAAGTGCTCGATTCTCCCGCTGTCTCCGGCGTATGCGTATCGCTGTAAATCGCGGATTGCTTTCGCCTTTTCGACGTAGTCCGGACAGCGGCGCGACAGCGTAAACTGCGCGAGCTTTTCGGGGTTACTGCGATAGCTCGACGTTTCGCCGCTCGGTATAAGCTCGTCGGTGGTCGTCACGGGGTCGTCTATCACCGCGCAGACGACGAGCTGCAAATTCTCGCCGAGCGGATGCATTTCCGGCCAGTCCGCAATATTAGGTCCGAATCTCAGTTCAACGGACGGGTCGGGTCTGCCCCAACCGTCGTACACGCGTTTTTCGTATGCCGTGCCGTCGTATTTGTACCCGCGCGGCGTTTCCGCGTACTCAACGTCGGTCGCCGCCGTGAGTACGCCGCCGTTTTTCGCGGTCGCGGCGACGCTGCGCGCGTCCATAAGCGCGACTGCGGCAAACTGTCCGTCCTGCGGACGGCTGCCCTCGCGCGCCGCGAAGTTGCGCGTCGCGTGGCGGACGGAGAGCGTGCCGCTCGCCGGAGTGTCTCCCGCGCCGAAGCAGGGTCCGCAGAACGCGGGTTTCATAACCGCGCCGACGCCCGCAAGCTCCGCCGCAAGTCCGTCGCGCGTTACCGCGAGCGACACCGGCGACGAACTCGGGTACACCGACAGGTCGAAATATCCGTCGCCGATACCGCCGCCGCGGAGTATGTCCGCCGCCGCCGCAATATTGTCGTACATTCCCCCGGCACAGCCGACGATAACGCCCTGCTCCGCGCGGATTTTCCCGTCCGCGCCGAGCAGTTTTTTCAGGTCAACCGGCACCGCGCCGCCCAGCTCGCGGCGGCAGTCCTCCTCGATTTCGGCGAGTATCTTTTCCGGGTTGCGCTGAAGCTCGTGAATCGTATACGCCTTTGACGGGTGGAACGGCAGCGCGATCATTGACTCGAGTTTCGATAAATCAAGGTCGATAAGCGCGTCGTAATACGCGCCGTCCTCGGTCTTAAGCTCGCAGAAGTCCTCCGCGCGGCAGACGTTTTCGTAGAACGCGCGCACCTCGCCGTCCGTCTCCCAGATTGACGACAGGCACGATGTTTCCGTGGTCATAACGTCGATTCCCGCGCGGAAGTCCATAGGCAGCGCGGCAACGCCGGGACCCGCGAACTCGAGAATCTTGTTCTTCGCGAATCCGTCCGGGAACGCCGCCGCGACGAGCGCGAGAGCCGCGTCGTGCGGCCCGACTCCGTGCGGTACCGCGCCTTTGACCCAGACGAGAATGACCTCCGGAGCGTCTATGTCGTATGTATTGCAAAGCAGCTGTTTGACAAGCTCGCCGCCGCCCTCGCCCACGCCCATCGCGCCGTAACAGCCGTACCGCGTGTGCGAGTCGGAGCCGAGAATCATCGCGCCGCACTTTGCGAGCTTTTCGCGCGCGTACTGGTGTATGACCGCCTGATTCGCCGGAACGTAAATCCCGCCGTAACGCTTCGCGGCGGACAGCCCGAACGCGTGGTCGTCCTCGTTGATTGTTCCGCCGACGGCGCAGAGCGAGTTGTGGCAGTTAGTCAGCGCGTACGGCACCGGGAACCCGGTCATACCGGACGCTCTCGCCGTCTGGATTATGCCGACGTAGGTGATGTCGTGCGAAATCAGCGCGTCGAATTTGATTTTCAGCGCGGAATCCGACCCGCCGCCGGAGTGCGCGCGGAGTATGCGGTACGCAAGCGTCTTTTCGCGCGCCGCAATGTCCGGAGCGGACGCGACGGGTACGCCGCCGGACAGCGCGACCCCCGAATGTGTAATATGTAACATATAAATCCCCAATCTAAACTAAACTTACGCTTTTTGCGGATTTTTCCGGAAAGGTGTGTTCCGGCGTACCTGCGCGTCCCCTAACTGCTCATTCCGATTGCGGCGCAGACCGCAATCGGCGCGGTGTCGCACCGCAGTATCCGCGTCCCGAGCGTCACGCTCACGAGTCCGGCGGATACCGCGAACTCGGCTTCCGCGTCGGTGAAGCCGCCCTCGCTGCCGGTCATTACCGATACCGTCGCGGCTTCGCGCAGAGCCGATTTGAGCGTCCGCACGCTTTCGCGCTCGAACGGAAACAACGGCAGTCCGGCAGTCGCCGCGCCGCGAACGGCTTCTTCAAAAGACTGCGCCGCAGTCACTTGTGGGATTATGCCGCGCCCGGACTGCTCCGCCGCAGAGCGGACCACAGCCGCGAGCCGCGCGAGTTTAGCGTCCCTGCCCTTTTCGTCCGGCACGGCGACGCAGTTGCGCGACGGAAACAGCACGAACCGGCTCGCGCCGAGTTCCGTGCATTTCTGCACGGAGTATTCGAGCCGCTCGCCTTTTGCGTAGGCGAGATACACGGTCAGAAAGTACGGCGGTTCCGCGCGGTTTTCGGTTTCGTACAGGATTTCAAACCGAGTTTCGCGCCTGTCCGCTAACGTGACGCGGCAGACAACGTCGCGGCGCGCGCCGTCGCACAGCGTGAATTCCTCACCGGGCTTCAGCCGGAGCGCGCGGACGTGCGCCCGCGCTTTTTCAAGTGCGGTTCCGGATTTCGGGTCGTCAACAAAGAATCGCATAGTAACCCCGCGTATAGTGACTCCGATTGCGCGTCCGCAGACGCGTTCCCCGTGCGAGCCTGCGAACGGGTTCGCTCGCCGCCGCGAGTAACGTTCCGTCAGCGAACGCCGAAGCGTGAGCATACGGAACGGCAGCGGCGTCTTTGAGCCGCTATGCGGCGAAAAATATTGAGCGCGGGAGGGCTTTGCCCGACCAAGCGGCAAATAAGCGGCGGGAGGCTCTGCCGACCGGGCGGTAAGTAGCGCGTCCGCAGACGCGTTCCCCGTGCGAACCTGCGAGCGGCTAATCCGATTATAGCAGAATTTCTGGTAACGTGCAATATATGCTTGATTTTTTCTCGGATTTGCGATAATATATCATCAGAAAATTGTAAACAGTCTGCAAAGGAGACAATCATATGCCTGATTTTGCCGGAGCCAACGGTCAGCGCGAGACGTTCCGCGTCGTCGGACGCGCGAATCTGCCCGGAAAGCTCTCATACGCGCTCGCGTCCGGCGTAGCGAAGTTCGGAATCGACTATGTACTGCCGGATATGCTTCACGCGCGGTTTCTCCGCAGCCCTTACGCGAACGCGCGGATTAAGTCCGTCGATACGGCGGCGGCGAAACGCGTTCCGCGCGTCGTTGACGTTCTGACCTGGGACGATCCCGAAATCGCCGCGCTCGAGTCGAACGGCGAGAGCTTCGGGCAGAAGCGCGCCTGGCTCGACGATTACGCGGACTTCGAGGGCGCGGAGGTCGGCGTTATCGTCGTCGCCACGGACGAGGACGCCTGCGAGGAAGCCCTTAAACT
Organism: Oscillospiraceae bacterium; assembly: GCA_031290515.1. Lineage (GTDB taxonomy): Bacteria > Bacillota > Clostridia > Oscillospirales > Oscillospiraceae > JAIRRO01. The sequence goes on along the minus strand of JAITNK010000130.1, from coordinate 12,727 downwards.
GCTCGAAGTCGAGTGGGACGTGCTGCCGTTCCAGACAGACCTGCAAAAATCGCGGCTCGGGGACGCGGCGGTTATCCGTCCCCCCGCGCCGCCGGCTCCGCCGAGTCCGTTCGCCCCGCCCGCGAACAATCCGCCGCGGCGCGGCAACGTCTCGTACTCGTTCCAGATAGAGGGCGACGTTGACGCGGGCTTCCGCGAAGCTTCGCGCGTCATCGAGTACGACCTGTATATGCCGTCGTTCGCGTCGCATATGCCGAACCCGTCCGGCTCCGTCGCCTGGTGGTTCGACGACCCGTACAACTCCGGCGGCGGGCAGTCGCTGCATATCGAGGGCGCGGTGCGCGAGAAAAAAGCTGTCGGCGATATGTACGGGCTTCCGACCGAGAAAGTCGTGCAGGAAGGTCTGTTTATGGGCGGGAAATACTGCGACTGGGGACTCCGCAAGTCGCAGGAGGTCACGCCGATGCTCGCGCGGCGGTACGGCCGCCCGGTTCGCTGCGTCAACACGCGCGAGGAGACGTTCGACTTCATAATGAAAGAACGCTATATGCGTATGCGCATAGGATATACGGACGAGGGGCTTATCACAGCCGTTGACGATTACTCCGTGGCGGACGGAGGCAGCACCGGCAGCTCGAGCTTCGGCAACACCGGCGACCAGCGGTACGGACCGTACTACACGCTGAAGTGCAAAAACATAAGTCAGCGTATGGAAATCGTGGACAGCAACCGCGGAATGATGTTCGTCTCCGGACAGCACTGTCCGTTCAACTGGGACGCGGTAACGATTGCGATACACTTAATCGCCGACGACCTCGGGCTTGACCCGATTGACGTTGCGCGGCTGAACCTGCACGGACCGGAGTCGCAGGACGACATTAACCCGGTGCCGTCGTTTGAACGCTGCGTCGAAAAGGGGCGCGAGGTTATGAACTGGAACTGGCACAAATCCGGCGCAAAGACGCTTCCGGACGGAAGGAAACACGGCGCGAGCTTCCGCTATCAGATGTGTCCGCGGCACAGCTTCACCGACTATACCTGCAAGCTCGAGCTGCGCGGCGGGCGCGTTCATATGCCGACGCAGGGACCGCTGTTCGGAGTGTTCGCGGTCGAGGTCAACGCTATGGTCGTCGCGGAGGAACTCGGTCTCGAGTACGACGACGTGGCTATCGACTTCGACTACCGCGAAGCGTTTACCCCCGTCGGCGGCGGCAGCGACGGCACGACCGCTTCCGCCTGGTGTATGAAAGAGTGCGCGAACCTGCTCAAAGCGAAAATCCTCGAAGCCGCAATCGCGGACGCCGCAAAGCCTCCGGCGTTCTTCTTCCCCGGAATGCCCGTTCCGGAGCCGAGTCCGCTCAAAGACAGAACGCCGGACGAACTCGACCTCGCGGGCGGCAGAATCGTACTTAAAGCCGAGCCGGAACGCGGCGTTCCGCTCTCGTCGCTCGCCGAAAACGTCTTCGCGACTTTCAAGGGACGACCGCCGACGGCGGTCTGGGCTTCGGATATGGGTCGGCGGCTCGACACGATGAACACCGCGTACTGCGAAGTCGCGGTGGACGAAGAGACCGGAGAGGTAGAGATTCTGAAGCTCGGCGTCGTCGCAGACCCGGGAAAGGTGATGCGTCCGACGAGCCTTGAGAGTCAGATTGACCAGGTTATGTACTTCTCGCAGGGGTGCCAGCTGCTCGAGGATTACGTTTTCGACCCGCGCACCGGCGTGCGCCTCAACAACAATATGATTGATTACAAAAAGCCCGGCGTGCTCGACGTGCCGGACGTGACGCGCGAATTCCTCGAAACCCGCGCCGGCAACGCGGCATACGGCGCGAACGGAATCTCGCACAGTCTCGCGAACACGCACCTCATCATCATCGCGATTTACAACGCGCTCGGCATATGGGTTGCCCCCCCGGCAACGCCGGACAAAGTCCTCGCGGCACTTGAGCGGAGCCGCGTACAGGTATGACGGAACTCGAATCGTTCCGCGAAAAGACTCGCAAGGGTCTTTTCGCCGCGCTCGCCGAGTTTCAGAACGGCAATATGAAGTGCGACGGAATCCGCTGTGAGGACTGCGACTTTTATTCGGCGTATAATCCCGCGGGCGATCGCTGCGAAATCGTAAACGTCGAGCTCAAACTCTGCCGTCTGCTCAAATGTATGGAAAAGCCGAAAGAGTAGCGCACTCAAAGTTTTCGGAGCGAGCGTGCTTGCACTCGCGAGCCGCCGCGAGTAACGTTCCGTCAGCGAATCAGAGCGGCAGCGGCAGATGAGCCGTACGGAACGGCAGCGGCGTATTTTGAGCGGCTTCGCCGCGAGTAATCTTTAGCGAAAGCGCGGCTTTGCCACGCCGAGCGGCTAAATAGCCATCGCTTCTCGCAAAAAATGGCAACAGGAATTCCCGCTCAAGGCGAAATCCTGCGGCAAGGGCGCGATAATCGGCGTCTGCGTGGAAGTCGGACTCTCGATAATCTATGCAATCGCGGTTGCGGTGTTTTTCCGCAGCCTGTACTAAACCCCCGTCGCGACGACTCCGCCGTAGATGACGTGGTCGATAAGAATCACCGCCTGCGTCACCATAAAATAGCGGTTCCAGCGGGTCTTGCCGACCGGGTCGTCGTCGCTCCAGGTCACGTCGACGTAGTAGGTGCCGGCGGCGAGCGTAACGAGGTTCCACATATGCTCGCCGTTCGCCCCGCGCGAACTGCCGTCCACCGTAAGGCACCATAAGTCCGCCTCGCGGCACAGATACTGATAGCTTCGGGAATACCCGGAGCATATTGTTTTGCCGAGAATCAAGCCGCCGTAAGGCGACATATTGCTGTACCCCGCGACGTGGCTGTGGTCGTACGCGGTGAGCAGCGTAAGCGTCATCGCGAGATAGCGGTACCGGTCGTAAGCCGAGAGGTTTTCCGGCATTTGCGCGACGATGCGCTCCGCGGCGAGCCGCGTTTTCTCAAGCTCGCGCTCGATTGACGCGCGGTCGGCGCGCTTGTCCGCGCTGCCCGGCAGGAAGTACAGCGAACGGTATCCCGTGACCGCGCCGCCGGACGTCACCGCTTCGAGCGCGAAGTACATCGAAAGGTCAAGCTCGTCCCGCGTGAGCGCGAAATACGCCGCTTCCGCGGCGGCGGGCGCGTCCGCGCCGTACTCGTCACGGCTTATCTCAAAGTCGCGGAAGTCGTATGCGCAGACGCGCATAAGCCCGTAAAGCTCCGCCGCTGTCCCCGTGAGCGCGGAGCCGTAATCGTGCTTTTCAAAGCCGTATGTAACCGCAGAGCCGTTCTCCTGAAGCGCCGGCAGAATCCACTTGTCGAGTGCCGTCGCGACCGCCCCGTCCACCCGGCTGTAAATCGCCGCAAGTTCCGGGGAGTCAGACGGAGTCGGCGCGGGCGTGGGCGAAGCCGCCGGCGGAGTTACCTGCGCCGTCGGAGACGGCGATACCGGCTGTGCGGACGGCGAAGCCGCGCCCGAAGGCTCGGCGGACGGTTCCGCGGAAGCCGCGGGACTCGCGTCCGGAGACGGCGGTGGCGCGTCGGATTCGTCCGGCGTCTGCGTCTGCGGCGCGGCGGACTCCGGAGGAGACGCGGAAACGTACGACGGCTCCGTAGGCAGCTCCGTTTCGGGGAGCGTGTCGGCGCAGGCGGACAGCGCGGAGAGCGCGATTGCCGCCGAGATTATTACAGCAAGAGGTTTTCTTATCATTAGTTATGACCACCGATGCGAATTTTGTCGTTTTATCTATTGTACCACCTGCCGCCGAAATCGTCAAGGGGGTCGTGACGCGCCTCCGCCGGAATGCCCGTCGCCAAGACCGCGGCGGTACGCCGCCCGGTGCGCTGTCAAAAAAAGGCGGCGCACGAAAGTGCGCCGCAAAACAGAGGATAAAATGAAAAAGGATAAGAAGAAAACTACTGACTTCATTATACACGGAGATTGTTACGCAATCTACAAATAAGATATTTCAAAAGTGTTAAAAGCGGCTCGAATATTGTGTCGGCTATTGTAAATACTTCCCGAATCCTCTGCGAATCCGGGTATTCGGGCACAAACTATCGTTGCGGCGCAGTAATTCCTGCCGTCGAATTTCGGTTACAAAACCGTAATCTGCGGAAATAAGAACATTTTGTAAATGAATTCGGGGTATTAACCGCCTATCCGGCGGAGTCTCCCGCGCTCAGAGGTCCGGCAAAACGCCGTTTGCGCGCGGCCCGGCTTTGCCGGAATTCCGTGCGCCGCGGCTGCCGACGACGCGCGCTTGCACATTCGCGTTACTCCGCCGCAGGCGCGTACGTCGCGGGGCAGACCTCGCGGATTTTGCGCTCGATTTCTTTCAGGTCGCCGAACGTCTCCGGGCGGCGGTTCGGGTCGCGCAGAAGCGCGGCGGGGTGGAACAGCGCGGTGAACCAAACGCCGTTTTTCTCGTACCACTTGCCGTGGTCGCGCGTGATTTTGAACTCCTCGGTAATCACCCGTCCGGCGGCGATTCGTCCGAGACAGACGACGATTTTCGGCTTCACAAGCGCGAACTGCCGCCGCAGCCAGTCAATGCAGGCGGACTGCTCGGTGTTCAGCGGGTCGCGGTTCGACGGAGGGCGGCACTTGACGATGTTCGCAATGTAGACATTCGACGAGCGCGAAAGTCCGATGATTTCGAGCATATCGTCGAGCAGCTTACCGCCGCGCCCGACGAACGGTTCGCCCGTAAGGTCCTCGCGTTCGCCGGGTCCCTCGCCGATCAGCATAACGTCCGCTTCGCGGTTTCCGACGCCGAACACGGGCTTCGTGCGCGTCTCGTAAAGCGCGCACTTTTTACACATTCCGCACGACAGTTCAAGTTCTTCCCAGGTCATAACTCTCCTCCGGTTTCCGTGTATTCGGCTCTAATGCAGAGCCGCTTTTACCGCCTCGGACACGCTTGCGGCGAAAATAAGCTCGACTCCGCGCGGCGCGGCGAGCTTTCCCCGCGCGGCGGACGGCACTATACACCGGCGGAAGCCGAGACGCGCCGCCTCGGACACGCGCAAGTCGAGTCCGGACACGGAGCGCAGTTCCCCCGTGAGTCCGACCTCTCCGATTGCGGCAAGGTCGTCGCCGATCGGCTTGTCGTGGTACGACGACGCGATTGCGAGCACCGCCGCGAGATCCGCGCCCGGTTCCTCGATTTCAAAGCCGCCGATGACGTTCAGATACACGTCAAGCCCGCCGATTCGCGCGCCGCCGCGCTTTTCAAGCACGGCGATGAGCATAAGCGTCCGGTTGAAGTCAAGTCCGTTCGCGTTGCGGCGGACTTGTCCCGCGCCGGTCAGCGAGACGAGAGCCTGAATCTCCGCGAGCAGCGGACGCGTACCCTCGAGTACGCAGGCGACGCAGGTTCCCGGCGTGTTCACCGGTCTGCCGGACAGCATCATCTCCGACGGATTCGGCACCTCGGCTATGCCCTTGTCCGACATATCGAACACGCCGAGTTCGTTCGTCGAGCCGAAACGGTTTTTCTGCGCCCGCAGAATCCGGAACGAGCTTCCGCGCTCTCCCTCGAACCGCAGGACGCAGTCCACGATATGTTCGAGTACGATCGGTCCGGCAATCGCGCCCTCTTTGTTGATATGACCGATTAAAAACACCGCGATTCCGCGCTCTTTCGCGAGATGCATAAGCCGCATCGCGCAGTCCTTAACCTGGCTTACGCTGCCGGGCGCGGAGTTCGAGTCCGCGCTGTACAGCGTCTGAATCGAGTCGATAATCATAAGCTCCGGCTGCTCCTCGTCCGCGGCGGCGAGTACCTCCGCGACGTCCGTCTCCGTCAGCACGAGTATGTTGTCCGACGCGACGGCGAGCCTGTCCGCGCGAAGTTTAAGCTGTCTCGCGGACTCCTCTCCCGAGACGTAAAGCACGCGGCGGGACTTCGCGACAGTGCCGCAGATTTGCAGCAGCAGAGTCGATTTGCCGATACCAGGCGCGCCGCCGAGCAGTACGAGACTGCCGTCCACGATTCCGCCGCCGAGGACGCGGTCAAGCTCCGCCATTCCGGTCGAGAAGCGGGACTCCTCCGCGCTTCCTATGTCTCCGAGACCCGACGCTTTAGGCGCGGCACCGCGGCGAGGAGCCGCAGCCCCGCGCGTTTTGACCTCCGGCTCGACCCTGAACTCGCCGATTGTGTTCCACTCGCCGCAGGCGCGGCACCGACCCTCCCACGAGGGAGTTTCGTTGCCGCACGACGAGCAGACGTATACGCTCTTTTGCTTGTTAGCCATATGTGCGCGTCAGCCTTTCTGTGCTTCGCGGACCGCGCGGAGACCCGGAGCCTCGCGCAGGAATCCGGCGACGAGTATCACCGCGAGCTTCGTGCGGTAAGCGTCGTCAAGCAGCTTCTTTTCGTCGTTCGCGTTCGACAAAAAGCCGCATTCGACGAGCAGCGCGGGACAGTCAATGTGATTCATCAGCAGAATCGAATCCGGAATCAGTACGGCGGCTCGGCGGTTATTGACGTCGAGCGCGTTCGCGAAGAGCAGCTGCATATTCTTGCCCCACTCCTCGCTGCCCTCCGTCGGAGCGTACAGCACCTGTACGCCGTACGGTCCCGGCGACGGAAACGTGTTCTGGTGAACCGACAGCATAACGGCGTTAGGAGTGCTTGTTATGAGCGCGAGCCGCGCCTTTTGGTCTTCCGCTTTCATCTTGCGGAGCGTCGTCGCTTTCGCGCTGTAGGCAATGTCGGACGAACTTCGCGTCATAACCGCGCGGATACCGAGAAACGCGGCGACGGCTTCCGCTTTTTTCGCGATCGCGAGGTTGACTTCAGACTCGACTGTGCCGCCGGGAGACACCGCGCCGCCGTCCGCGCCGCCGTGTCCCGCGTCTATAATCAGCGTCAGCTCCGCGTCCCGAGACCGCGTCATCACGGCGCGGCTTCCGCGGCTGCGTACGGCCGCCGCCGCGAGCAGTACGGCGAAAAACACGGCGAGGCATATTGCGGTAACTCTGTTTTTCAATCGAAATCACCCCGCTACACAATATGTGCGGACGGGGCTTGTTATTCGCTTACCGAATGTCCTCGTTGACGTGCTCCGGGGGCGACATCAGCCTCTCCGGATTCCTCAAAATGCTGTTGAAGTACCTGTAAGCCTGCGAGAAATAGAAGCCGTCGGTAATGCGCTCGTCCGAGACGAGCGATATTTCTACGTACTTGCGCTCGACCGCGCCGCCGTTTCTGTCAAGCTCGTACGCGCGTCGTTTCGAGCCTATCGTAAAGAACAGCGGCAGGTTCCCGAAGCTGTACAGGTGGTGGTACAGGTTCGGTATGCCGATCGAGCCGAGGTCTGTAATGATAATCCCGCCGTGGAACGGACTCGCGTCGATAATCGAGCGCGGCAGTTTGCCGTAGTAATCGAGCGTGTCGAGAAGCCATACCGCGAACCGGAAAAGCGGTCGCGGCAGCTTGTTGAGTACTCCCGCGAGATTGTCGGTTTTCGTCGCCGCGCCGCGCGCTTTTTCGAGCTGCTCGGTGATTTTCGCATAAACCTCGGGCAGTGTGTCCGTCCGCTCGAGCGGCACTTTCATAGAGGTTTCCGGCGATTTTGTTTTCAGCTCGAGCTTCACGGACATCACAAGCTCCGGATAGTACCGCTGAAAAACGCGCTGACCGGAGATGAACCGGTTAAGCTCCGGAAATTCCGCGGTCGTCCGCACGAACGCCGCCGTAATCAGATGCAGCATTCCGACGCCGGGCATTCCGCGTTCGGTGCGCAGCTTGCGGAGAAAACGGTCGATGTCCGTGACCTCGACGGAGTCCGTGAAGTAATTGCACGAGTCGTACTTCTTCGGCATTATATAGCTCATCGCGGTGTGATACGCGTCGAGCGTGCGGACGCGCCGTCCGTCGATACGGTCGCCGAATTTCCGCTTGTACGCTTTCGGCTTGTTATCATTTTCCGGCAATTAAATTTCCTCACTTTGCATCGGTTATTTTCGAGTCGTAAAAAAGCGGCTGACAATTATTGGTATATAACCGCTGTCGGTATATGACGGCGGCAAACCGGGCGGCGGAGCCTTAGCCCGACCGGACGGTCAGTACTTATATTACCGCGTTTCGTCCGGTTTGTCAAATTGTTTCGGCAAGTACGCGCCGCCGGCTGCCGCGCGGAGCTGCTCCTCGCCGATAACGGGAATTCCGAGCGTCCGCGCTTTCGCGAGCTTGCTTCCCGCATCGTCCCCCGCGACGACGAGCGAAGTCTTTTTCGATACGCTGTCGGATACCCTGCCGCCGAGCGACTCGATTACCGCTTTCGCTTCCTCGCGCCTGTAACCGGACAGCGTTCCGGTGAGCACAACCGTCATTCCCGCGAACGCGTCTCCGAGCGGCTCCGCGGTTTCCGCCGTCGTCTTGACTCCCGACTGTTTCAGACGCTCAATCAGCTCGCGGGAGCCGGCGCGCGAGAACCATAGTATCAGGTGATTCGCCGTTGTTTCGCCAACGTCGGGTATCGCGGTAAGCTCCTCCGCCGTCGCGGAAGCGACCTTGCCGAGGTCGCCGAACGCCGCTGCTATCGCTTTCGCGGCTTCGCTCCCGATTTGCGGTATGCCGAGCGCGTACAGCAGCGGCGCGAGTCCGCGCTCCTTTGACTTTTCGATTGCCGCGAGCAGTTTCGCCGCGGACTTCTCCCCGAAGCGGTCAAGCTCCGCCAGCTTGTCCGCAGACAGCGTGTACAGGTCCGCCGCAGTCGAGACGAGTCCCGCGCCGATAAGCGTCTCCGCGACGGCGGCTCCGCAGCCCTCGATGTCCATCGCCCCGCGCGAGCAGAAGTGCGCTATCCCGCGAACCCTGAGCGCGGGACACGCCGCGTTCTCGCAGCGGACGGCGGATTCGCCGTCCGCCCGCGTCACGGGTTCCCCGCACTCGGGACAGACCGCCGGAAACTCATACGGAACCGCGTCGTCCGGACGCTTGTCGAGGTTTACGGACAGCACCTCCGGGATTATCTCGCCGGCTTTGCGGATTCTAACCGTGTCGCCGACCCGAATGTCGCGCTCCGCGATGAAGTCCGCGTTGTGGAGCGTCGCGTAAGACACGGTCGTACCCGAGAGCCGCACCGGCTCGACGACCGCTTTCGGCGTGAGTACGCCCGTTCTGCCGACCTGAATCACAATGCCGCGCAGTACGGTTTCGCGCTCCTCCGGCGGGTATTTGTACGCGACCGCCCAGCGCGGAGCCTTTGCCGTGCCGCCGAGCGATTCGCGCGCCGAAAGTGCGTTGACCTTGACGACCGCGCCGTCTATATCGAAGCCGAACGCGCCGCGCTCCTCTCCGATACGCCCGATTTCGCGGCGGATTTCCTCTCCGGAGCGAAGCTCGCGGCACGGCACGGTCTGAAACCCGAACGACGCGAGCAGTCCGAGCGACTGATAATGCGTGTCGAACGGCAGCCCGTCCGCCTCCTGGATATTGAACGCCAGAAACGCGAGTCCGCGCTCCGCGCAGAGCTGCGGGTCGCGCTGCCGCAGGCTTCCGGCGGCGGTGTTCCGCGGATTCGCGAAAAGCGGAAGTCCGGACGCTTCGCGTTCGCGGTTAAGCTCCTCAAAGACGCGTTTCGGCATATACACCTCGCCGCGCACGACGAGCCTGCCCGAATGTCCGAGCGTCTTCGGCACGGACCCGATAGTCGCGATGTTCTCCGTCACGTCCTCGCCGACGCTGCCGTCGCCGCGCGTCGCCCCGACCGCGAGCCTGCCGTCCGCGTAAGTCAGCGCGACGGACAGCCCGTCGATTTTCGGCTCGACGGCGAAGCCGCGCTCTTCCGCGGATTCCGACATTCTCGCGACGAAGTCCGAAACCTCGTCAAGCGAAAATACGTCGTTCAGGCTTTGCAGCGGAACCGTGTGCGCGACCGGAGTAAACGACGCGCCCGCTTTCCCGCCGACGACCTGCGTCGGCGAAGCCGCGTCCGCGTACTCCGGGTGCCGCTCTTCGAGAGCACGCAATTCGTGCAGCAGCTCGTCGTACTCAAAGTCCGGCACGAGCGGCGCGTCCCGGTTATAGTACGCGTCCGAAAGCTCGGCTGCCCGCGCTCTCAGGCTTTCGATTGTATCCCTGACGTTTTCCATTGTTGTCAGCCCCCGCCGTTGGCGTAAAAATTCGGGACCTTCCCGACGATAATCGTCTCCGCGACCGCAACCTCCGTTACGACCTCCGCGCTCGTGTTGCCGCCCGGAATCAGGATTTCAACGGTGACGGACACCTCAAGTGCGATTTTGTGGTGCGTCTGGTTTATTCCGGAATCTGTGAACGAGTTGACGACGCGCGTCGAAACGTCGCTCACCGCCTGGACGCGGACAGGAATCGCGGGTCCTCTGCCGGAGAAAAACACGCTGTTCGCAATGTCTCCGAGGTGAATCGACATATTGTTATTGATGAGATTGACGACGTTCAGCGCAATGCGGTTTGAGATATTCGCCTGAATGAGGTTCAGCTTCACCATATCGGTGACGAGCGCGGAGACCGCGCCGTCGCCGTCCCGCACGAGCGACACCATTTCGTCGTAGCGCAGTCTGCCGCCGTCAACCTCCTGCTTTACGGAGTCGTTGATCGCCCGCATTACATACTCCCGCGCCTCGGCTTTTGCGAGTACCGCGAGCGACGGAGACGCCTTGTGAATGAGAATCGCGAGCGTTACGAATATTGCGAGCAGTAACGTTCCGGCAAACATCAGTCTTTTTCCGGCGCGGCTCTTTCGCGGAGCGCGCGCGCGGGTCATATAGTACGGCGCAGAAATCATAATCCCACCCCCGCACAGTATATGCGCGCGGGGCGCGGGGTACGCGCGGGATACGAATCTTTTCGGAAAAAATGTTGCAAAAGCAGAGTTTCAGACGTGAAACGCGCCGGATTTGCGCCCGCGTCCGCATAAGCCCCGCGGACGCGTCTCCGCAACCGTCAGCTGCCGGATGTCAATTGCGTCGCGGCTTCGATTATCCCCAGTTTTCCGGCTTCGTAGGTCAGTCCGCCCTGCAAAAACACCGTGTACGGCTCGCGCAGCGGCGCGTCCGCCGACAGCTCTATCGACGCGCCGGAAACGAACGCTCCCGCCGCCATTATCACGTCGCAGGAGTACCCGGGCATCGCCCACGGCTCCGGCGTGACGAACGAATCGACCGGCGACGCGGACTGCACTCCGGCGCAGAACGCGCGGAGACGCTCCGCCGAGCCGAGCTTAAGCGTCTGGATTATGTCGTGCCGCGGCTCGTCATAGCGGGGCGATGCGGAGAATCCGAGCAGTTCAAACAGCCGCGCGGCGAACACCGCGGTTTTGAGAGCCTGCGCCGTGACGTGCGGAGCGGTGAACAGCCCCTGAAACAGCAGACGGTTCTGCCCGAGCGTGGCTCCGGCTTCGCCGCCGATTCCCGGCGACGTGAGCCGCGAAGCCGCGCCGTCAACAAGGTCTGCGCGCCCCGCGACATAGCCTCCGGCGGGCGCGAGTCCGCCGCCCGGATTTTTGATGAGCGACCCGGCGGCAATGTCCGCTCCGGCGGCGCACGGCTCCGAAGCGTCGCAAAACTCGCCGTAGCAGTTATCGACGACGACCGCGATGTTCGGATTCGCGCTGTGTACCGCGTCCGCGATTGCGCCGGTTTGTTCGACCGACAGCGCGGGACGGTCTCCGTACCCGCGCGACCGCTGTACGAGTACGGCGCGGACGCGCGGCGAACCCGCCGCTTCGGCGATTGCCGCGAGGTCGGGCAGTCCGCCGGGCAGAAGCGGCGTTTCGCGGTAATCGACGCCCCATTCGGCGAGACTTCCGCGCGCGTTTCCGGTTATTCCGATTGCCGTTTGCAGCGTGTCGTACGGCGCGCCGGTCGCGGACAGCAGCTTGTCGCCGGGTTTAAGCGCGCCGAACAGCGCGGCGGTTATCGCGTGGGTGCCGTTCGCGAAGCCGGTTCGCACGAGAGCTTCCTCCGCGCCGAAGATGTCCGCAAAGACGCGGTCGAGCGTTTCGCGCCCGCGGTCGCCGTAGCCGTAGCCCGTCGTCCCGGCGAAGTGCGTCTCGGATACGCGGTGCCGCCGGAACGCGTCAAGTACGCGGCGCGTGTTTTCGAGCGCGGTCGCGTCGATTTCGGCGAACCGCTCCGCGCAGTCGCGCTCCGCGCGTTCGGCGAGCGCGCCGGTTTTACTCGTGTCGGTCATCTTATGCCGCTCCGTTTCCGAGAGTAAATGCGCGCGCGAGAGTAGCGTAACCGTCGCCGCATTCGTAAAGTCCGAGCCGCTCAATCCGCGCCGCGAACGGCTCGAACGACCGCGCGAGTACCGCCGCCGCGCGCTCTGTGTACGCGGGTTCGCCCATACGCATCGTAACGTGCGGAACCCAGCCGTCCGGCGCGCCGTCGGGTCGTCCGCAAAGTCCGGTTTCGAGCGTCAGCAGCTCCGCGCAGGGACACGGAGCGATAAACAGCACGGCAAGTCCGAACAGCCCGACGTAACCGAGTCCGATTCCGAACGGCGAAGCTGAGGCGCAGACGCGTTCAATGCGCGCGGTCGCCGCGTCGTCAGGCGGCGGGAATTCCGCGAGCGTGATGTGGTACGGCGTGTACCGTTCGTACGCGAGACCCTGCGCGGTAAGCTCGTCCGACAGTACGCCGAGCCGCGACTGCGCCGCGTCGTCAAGCTCCGCGAGCAGATAGTATGACGGTTTATTCTCCATATTTTTCCGCGAGCGCGGCGAGCGTCGCGGCG
>JAITNK010000102.1 GCA_031290515.1 Oscillospiraceae bacterium | reverse complement strand
AAACCGCGACTTGCTCTCCGGGCGAATAACATAGTAACCCTTTGTCGGGTCGTGCAGTTCAACCTCGCCTGTGTTCTCCGAAATACTTCTTATTTGATACGCCTTGCCGCCCTCCAAATACACCGTATCGCCGACATTATACAGCGGCTTATCTGCTTCGGGGTCGTTAATTTTGGGAGCTGCCGCTTCGGGCGGCTCGATTTTTAATTCCCCGGTTATAAGTCTGTTCTCAAAATCGTCACGACGCAAAGATATATTATCGAAAATCGGGTAACTTGCGGGATTGTCAAGGTCGCGGTTCTGCAACTGTATGAAATCGCTAATCTTCATAATCTCGTGCAGTTTGCCGTTATACATCAGCTTGTCGCCGATTTCGTAGGGAGGGCGGCTAACCGTGTACAAAACAAGTTTGCGCTCGCCGTCGCCGCCCGCGCTTGACACCGCGACGGAATAACCCGCGCCGGTGAGCTTTTGCCTGCAATCGTCAAGTGAATTGCCCGGTATGCCCGTTACCGTATAACTTGTCGGAACATCGTCGGAGCGTTGGGTCATCGACACGCCGAGTGCCCCTGCCGCGTTTCTCGCGTCCACGCCGTACATCTCGTAAAAATCGCCGACCTGCCACATCACAAGCGCACCGTTATACTCGGTCTTAATACGCTCGACCTCTTGCAGAATATCGGCTTTGGCGGTCGGGTTCGATAATGGTTGCTCATTGAGTTCCGCGTCGGGTTCTTCCGATAAAAACTCGCTTTCTATAAAGTTTGATACGTCGGTGAAATCACCGTATCCGACTTGTGACCTGAATTCGTTTATACCGTCCTCGACAAGTTCGCCTGAAACGGCGTAACCGCGCCGGTCGAGTTCGTCGCGCACCTTGTCAAATAGGTTGTACGGGTCACCGATACCGTCTAACCGCCCCAATTCAACCAGTTCTTCAATACGCTTTACCGCCTGCGGGAGCGGGAACGGCAGTGTCCCGCCGTATATCTCTTTTACGAGGTTTACTGCGGCGCGGGAGCGCGGACTATCAGCGAACTGCTCATACAACCGCGCTTTGTTCTCTGCGGAGATGTTGAGCAGCACGTCGTCGATGTCGTTCTCCACAACAGAAGAAGCCGCCTTAACTTCGGCGCGGGAGCGTCCCGTGCGAGCTTCCTGTTGGAGCGTTCGGTCTATGCGGTCTCGCTGTTCGTCCACGCCCGGCAGTTGCGGCGTCAAATCGAACAGCGACATCTGCACGGACGGCGGTTGCGGCGCGTTAAAATTATATTCGGGTCTGTCGTCATCGTCATCAAGGCTGATAACCACGCCATTATCACGGCGCGCAGTACCGTCCTGCGCGAGAGTGGTTCCCTGACGTTCCGCCGCCGCTTCGGGCGTCGGCAGCCTGTCAAGCCCCGGAAACAGCGTATCCGTCCCGCTTTTGTACGCTTCAAGCGATTCCAGCGCCGACTTGCGCGACGAGTAGTATCTGTCGTCGGTCGAGGTATTCTCAACGAGATACCGCATTTGTGCGAGAAGCGCGTCAACGCGTTCGGGGTTGTCAAGCAAGTCGCGTATCGCCTGCCACTCCGCTTCATGAGGGTAGTTGAAGTCAAGCGTCCGCTCGCCGTTTTCGTCGCGGTATTCGTTATAGAGAAAGCCGGAATTGCCGGGGAACGGCCGACCGTATTCCTCCTGCGGCAAGTCGCTGTAAAAAGAGTTTAGGTTACGCGCAAGCTCTAACCGCTCATACTGCGGCAGATAGTTATGCTCCGCTTGTGTCAGGAACAGCCCGTCGCCGATTAGCCGCTCAATGCGCCGCGACACGGCGTTCCAGTTCAGCGTGACCTCGGCTGCGGGCGTAAAAATCGTGCCGTCACGTTTCAGCGTAATCCCGCCGCCCGGCGAGTGGTCTGTCCAACCGTTATCAACTCCGTGCCAACTGCCGCCGCCCGTGCCGTACTCGTTTTTGAGGAAGTCCACGCGCTCTTTTTCGCTCGTACTGCGGAGAAACGCAGATAGTGTGCGGAATTTGCCCTCGGTGTAACTGCTTCCGCGAGTGAGTTCGCCGTCTATTTCGTCCTGCGTGATGAACCGCTTGAAATTGAGGCTGTCGCGGAAATTACTGTTCGCGGAAATCACGGTCGGCAACATAGCGTCGCGCATATTGGCGAGCAGTTGGTTGGGATTGTGCCATATATGCTCGTGTTCGTCGTAGTTGAATCGGATAACGTCCGATTCAAGGCGGTCTAAAATCGATTGTCTGCTATCCTCGTCGTCAAGCAGATTTTTGATTATAAGTTCATCTTCGGGATAGCCGCCGCGTACAGATTGCCATTCCTCCGGCAGAAAGTCCATATCGTCGCGGTAAAAGTTCCATAGCCGCCCCGCGAGCTCAAACCGCTCGTTGTCGAGGGCTTCGTCGAAACGGTCGCGGGAAACGTACTCGCCCGCGAGCATAAGCTCGTTAATCCGGGCGGCGGCGGTTTCCCACGAAATAGTGACCTTGCGGACATTGTTCTTAGCGGTAGAGCCAATCGCGAAACTTATTCCGTTATCGTCGAACCACTCGCAGACGCGGTGATTGTCCGCACCGGACGTTCCGGCGAAGTCAAACCCTTTGCCGCCCTCGAGCGCGGAGTAACCCCATTTGCCGTTCAGATACTCGCGTTTCAGAAACTCCGCGTTATCGGACTTACCCTTGGCGAAATGCGCGGCTATACGCAGAACGCTGTCATCCGAATTGCCGCCGTCCCTCAAAACAGAATCGACCTCGGCGAGTGTTACCGCCGAGGTCGATAAAAGTTCTTCGATTGAACTTTTCCCAACTTGGGAAAAGTTCGGAGGTGTGTTGTTTAGCTGTAAATCAGCTCGTTCGCCACCATTTCCTCCGCTTGCGCTTTCAGCGCGTTCATCGCCGTCGTCCACGCCATCGGGTCTGCCGATTTGTCGGGTAGGTTCGTCCGCGCCGTCAACTCTGTCATCAGGCGTTCGAGCCGCGTCGTCGCCGCCTCGTCTATCTCCCGCAGGTGCGGGTATAGTTTCTCCATCAGCAGCAGGCGGTTGTAATTGATTGTCCTGTGGTCTTTGAGGAACGCTTTCCTCATTCTCCCGTATCGTCCCAGCGGCGCGGTTTCCGCCTGCGGCGGTTCGCTCAGCGCGAGGTTCGGAAGCAGATAGTCTCCCACTTGGGAATAGGTAAGGATTTCGGTCATACTCATTTTCGCTCCTTTCGGCATTTTGTGCCAGTTGCGCGTTTTTCACGCGCTCATATTTTTTGATTACGAGTTCAATATCCCGCAGGACTTGCTGAGAAAGGTCGCTCGTCGCCGTGCCGAGGGCGTAGACCATATCCGGCGTGTTGAAATCCGTGACGACCTGAAAATCCTCATCATCGAAGTATTCCGGCGTGTCCAATCCGCAGCGGCTCATCAGCGTATACGCCACGCTGTTAGTCAGGGCATCGACGAACTCCACCCGAAGCGCGCCGTCGTCCTCGTACTCTATCGGCGTATCCGCGAAATCCGAAGTCATGCGCGGTTCGAGATAGCTGTTCTCGGCGCGGTAGTAAATGTCACGGGCGTTATCACTATAATACTCCATTGAGAGCAGCTTCGCAATGTTGCGGAACGCGTCGGCGAGTGTGTCGTCAGCCGAAACGCCCTCATAGGACTTCGCCAGTTCCGACAGCACGGGCGTTTTATGCTCCTGCCGCATTTCCCAAAGCTCGACGGGTCGGGCGTTATAGCGCGACGGTTCGGTGTCTTTCACGTCGAACACGTATTTTATGCGCGGGTACATCCCCGTGTCGTCAATGAGCGCGATACCCTTTGTGCCGCGCCGCACCCAACGGTTGAACGCGTTGTTCCAAAGTTCAATCTCGGCGACGGCGACAGCATCAGGCTTCTGCGCGTGAATCAGCATTTGGTCGGGAAAGCTGTATTTGTACAGCCGTGCCGCCGTGTCGAGATAGCGCAGCCAGTTCCCGTGCCGCGCCGTAAGCTCGCCTATGGTCTGCTCCGAGAGAGCTTGAATGTATTGCAGTTTACTTGCCATATTCGGTCAAACCTCCGTTTCATATCGTAATTTCATTTCTGCGGGGTACAAGTCGCCGTCTTTCGGGGCGCGGTCGCCAGTCCAGCGCATACCGCCAGCCAAGCCCGCGCATTTCCAACCTGCCGCACGCAGACTCGCGCCGTTTTCGCTTGCGAGCGTGTACGTCACAATTTTCTTGTACCCCATTGCTTTCACCGCTCTCCACGCCGCCGAATACAGGAAACTACACACGTTTTTCGTGCCGTTCGTGCATAGCCGAGTTACTTCAAGCGTTTTACCGTCATCGAGGTGGCGGCTCACGGGTCTGCCGACAATCGCGACTCCCGCGAGTTTGCCGTCACACGAACAGCCGACTGAAAACTTGTGACCGACAACGGGCTTGTGGTGGCGGTGACGAAGCGCGACGAACTCGTTCGCCAGTTTCAGCGACACGGCAGTCAATTCGAGCATTACACCACCTCCGTTTCCTCCCCGTCACCATATTCGGGGTACAGGTCGAGCGCGGCGAAGTCCTCATTGCTCATTTCGGAGAGCTTCGCAAGCGCGGTTTTAGCTATTTCAATAAGCTCAGACTCGTCGAAACCGCCGATTGCGGCGGTTAGCTCTGTCATCAGCCGTTCGCGGCCCGACGTGTTGAATATACACATCAGGTTGGCTTCCTCAACCGTAAACAGTTCGTTCATCGTCATACCTCCCTGTGGTTCGTTGTTTTCTGCGCGTCGGGCAGCGGCGCGTCTTTTGCTTTACTCTGCATTGCCGCCCGCTGCTTGCCCGCCTCAAGCCTGTCATGAAGCGATGGCTTGCCTTTCGGCGCGGGCGGCTTGCGCTCATTGTTTACCGCTTTCGATAAGTCGGATACAGAAATTGACTTGCCCGCCTTAACCTCCGCGTCCAAT
>JAITNK010000092.1 GCA_031290515.1 Oscillospiraceae bacterium | reverse complement strand
CACGGTCAGCGAGCCGCTGCCGTTTATCGTCAGGTCGCCCTTGCTGAAAATCGCGGCGTTCGGCTCTTCCTCCGCAACGTCGGCGTAAACGAAAGCCGCGCCTCCGTCCGTGACCGCGTTCGACTTGCCGTCCGCGAGCGAGATAATCAGCTTGCCGCACTTTGACGCGTAAATCGCCGCGCCCGCGGGGTTTGTGATTTCCGCGCCGTCAAGAATAATCCGCACCGTGTCGTCTTTCCCCGCCGCAATCACGAGCGACCCGTTCGTCAGCTTACCGGAGACGGAGTACGTTCCCGCCGCGCTTATGGTGACGACGCCGCCTTTTGCCGCGGCTCCCGCGCCGCTGACTGCCGCCGACGTACCTGACAGCGTGATTTTAGTGGCTGACGACGCGGGAACCGCGGTATTCGTATCCTCCGGCTTGATTTCCGGCGAGGGTACAGGCGACGGCGGAACCGGCGACGAAATAGCCGCCGGGATTCCCGCGGAACCGTACGGCGGCTGACCCGCCGCCCACGCGCCCGCACCGTCGGTCGGAGACGGCGAAGTCTCCGGCGCGTCCGAAGTCCCGGACGACGGAGACGCGGTCGCATTCGCGTCCGCCGCCGCCTTGGATGCGCAGCCCGCCGACACGGAGAGCAGCAGAAACGCGGCGAGCGCGATAATCATAAACCTGTTATGTTGCACTGTATTGTCCCTCCTCAAAATTCGGCCGCCTCGCTACGCGGCGCGTCTGCGAGCAGCGCGATGTTCATATTGCCGTTGCGGACGCGCAGCTCGTCGATAAAGTCTTTCTCGCTGATTCCCTCTTTTGTGACGACGGCGTACGTCAGCTCGTAAACGCTGCCGAGGTCGGCGGTTTTTACGCGCTTCATACTGTACGCAAGCGTGTATTTCCGCAGGATTTCGTCGAACGCGCCGCCGAAGTTCAGGTCTTCCGGCACCGTGATTTTAAGCTGGCGCGGCGCGCCTTTCGCCCTGGCGTATCCGCATACCCCGAGCAGTACCGTCGCGGCGCACAGCGCGACTCCCGCGACCGCGGCGTAAAGCAGGAAGCCCATTCCCGCCGCGAGACCGACAGCCATACAAAACAGCACGCAGGTAATGTCCCGCGGCTCGCCCGGCGCGCTCCGGAAACGGATAATCGAGAACGCGCCCGCGAGCGAGAACGCCCGCGCGATGTTGTTGCCGACGAGCAGGATTATGACCGTAATGACCGCCGGCAGCAGTACGAGCGTCAGCGCGAAGCTCTGCGACGGCGCGCGCTCTCCGCGCGTCCTGATATAGACAACGCTGATAAGAAGTCCGAGCGCGAACGCGGTGCCCAGTGCCGCGAGCAGCGCGGGCAGGGTAAACGCTTCCGCGGCGGAATCCGAAGTAAAGACTGACTCGAATATGTTCATAAGTATGGTATTCTCCTTTGTTTTTGTCCGACCGGTCGGAAATAAATTCCGGCTTCGTTCTGTACCCGCAAGACCGCACGCGGAACGCGCCTGCGCGAAACGGCTAAAGTCCGACTGCGGTCTTCGCGTACGGAGCGTCAGCCGCGGCTTTGCCGCGCAGCAGCGACTTGTACTCCGCGCCGTACTTTGAAAAGCTCGCGGGGTAAACTTTGTTTTCCGAGAGCAGACCGCACAGCCACAGCGGAAACGCGCGGGACGTTTTGATTTCCAGCAGCCGCTCGCCGGTACCGAGCAGTTCCCCGCCGTACGCGCCGGACTCGAGCCGCAAATCGGTGCGCCGCGAGCGGATATTCGCGTCGAACGACACGCGCAGGTCGCCCTCTCCGAAGTACGCGAGCCTGTCGTAGGAAATGTACGCCGCGGGTACGAGCTTTCGCGTTGCGAGGATATATTCAAGTTCCGCGGCGACCTGCCGGTTCATTCCGGGTTCTGGTTCCGGCGGTTCGCCGCTTTCCAGGAAACCGTACGCCGCCGAAAGTTTCATCGCGGTGCGCCGCTTGTTCACAAGTCCGCGCACTTTCTTTTTGATTTCGGCGTAGACGACCGAATCGCCGTCCGGCGTTCCGTAGGCGCGGAGCCTCACTTTCTCCCGGTAGGCGGGCTTCGCGAGAGATGTGCGTATCAGGTGGTTGTCCTCCGTGTCGTAGTAGAGGTTCGCAATCTGATACGTCTCGTGTTGTCTGTTGTACGCGTCAAGCTCCATATAGCCGGACAGCCGCTCGCGAATCCGCGCGAAAGTCTTTTCGCCGATTAAGTATTTGTTCTCGTACCTGTTGAAAACCTCTATTGCCACGGTACCGCCTCCTTATTATCCGCCCGGTCGGGCAAAGCCTTTCGCGCGCCGTGCCGCGGGCAGCGCGCCCTCGCGCCGTCTATGCGTCTTTCGCAACTCTTCCCGGCGATAATACCGCGCGAATGTGACGGCTGTATGACGGCGGCGGGAAAATTGCGCGGAAAACCGCGTACCGCGCCGCTAAATCCGCCGTTTCAGCCGAATCCAGAAGACGCTGCCCGAGCCGGGCGACGACCGTACGCCGTACTCCCCGCCGTGCAGGTCTACGACCGATTTTACAATCGAAAGCCCGATTCCAGTGCCGACGGCGGCGCGGACGTGCTTTTTCCCCGAGCGGTAGTACCTGTCCCAGACGTACGGAAGCTCCTCCGGAGCCACGCCTTTTCCGCTGTCCTCAACCTCCACCGTGACCGTGTCCTCCGCCGCAATCTGCCGCACGGTGACGGTTTTGTCGTCGCCGGTGAAGTTCAGCGCGTTCGTCATCAGATTATAGACCGCCTGCGCGACCGCGCTCTCGTCCGCGCTGACGGTAACGTCGCCGTCCGTTTCGAGCGCGAGGCGGTAGCCGTTCGCCTTGGTGAACTCGGACAGCCGCCCGACGATACCGCGCAGGCTTTCCGTGAGGCTGTACGGCTCGGGGCGAAGCTCCGCCGCTCCGGCTTGCAGCTTCGACAAGTCAAGCACCTCGCCGACCATTCTGTTAAGACGGTTCGCCTCGTCCACGATAATCTGCGCGTTCTCCGGAGTGCTTTCGCCGGGCAGGTCTCGCATAGCCTCGGCGTACCCCGCGATAAGAGTCAGCGGCGTTCGCAAATCGTGCGAGATGTTCGCGACAAGCTCGCGCCGCAGCCCGTCCGCGCGGGACAGCTCCCGCGCCGCGACGTTGAGCGTACCCGCAAGCTCGCGTATCTCGCGGTATCCCGAGGCGTTGAATTTTGCGTCGTACTGCCCGCGCGCGAGCGTCTTTGCCGATTCGTTGATGGCGACTATCGGCTTCGAGACGCGACGCGCGATGAGCAGCGCGAGTCCGGTGGAGAACAGCAGCATCGCGCCCGTGATAAAATACAGCTCGATTTTAAGCGCGCCGACCGTCGCGTCAACCGGGGAAATCGTCGCCGAGAGGACGATCAGCGAACCGTCAACGAGCTTGCAGCGGTAAATGTCCTGCTGTCTGCCCGACGGAAACCCCGCGCCGAAAGTCGGCTCGCGCGGCGGCGGCTCGCTCTCGGCAAACGGATACTCGAGGTACTCGCCGCCGTTTTCGGAGGCGAGCGCGTACAGCCGGCGAAGCTCGCGCACGGAGTCTTTCTGCCGCGGAAACGCGCCTGCCGCGAGCAAGATTTCGCCGTTTTCGCTAAAGACCGCCGTGCTGATTCCGCGCGTCCGGTACAGGCTTTCCGCGGCCTCGGCGAGGTTTTCCGTATCCGCCGTCAGCGCGGTCATCGCGCGCCGCACCTCGCCGATTTTCACACGCTTGTAAATGCTGTCGAGAAACACTATCTGAAACAGCCACAAAAGCGCGATAAGAAACGCGCAAAACAGCAGTAAATAAGTAAAAATCTTGCCTTTTATGCTCATAATCAGCCCTCGAAACGGTAGCCGAGACCGCGCAGCGTCACGATAAACTTCGCGTACGGTCCGAGTGATTTCCGCAGCAGCTTTATGTGCGTGTCGAGCGTTCTGTCCTCGCCGAAAAAGTCATAGCCCCAGACATTTTCAATCAGCTTTTCGCGCGTCAGCGCAATGTTGCGGTTTTTCAGCAGATAGAAAAACAGGTCGTACTCTTTCGGCGACATCGCCGCGGCCGCGCCGTCCACCGTGACGGTGCGCGCGGTGACGTCGGCGAACAGCCCCTCGCGGCGGTACTCCTCCCGGCGCGGCTCGTCTCGCTTTTCGGCGCGGGCAAGAATCGCCGCGACGCGCAGCATAAGCTCTTTCGGGGAAAACGGCTTCGTGACGTAGTCGTCCGCGCCGGTTTCAAATCCGTGTATGCGGTCGTACTCCTCGGTCCGCGCGGAGAGGAACAGCACCGGCGCGTCGGAAGTCTTGCGGATTTCCTTGACCGCCGAAAAGCCGTCAAGTTCCGGCATCATCACGTCCATAATGATAATGTCGAACCGCGTTTGCCGCGCGGCTTCGACCGCGGCGAAGCCGTCCGCCGCCGTGACCGCCTCGTGACCCTCAAACTTCGCGTATTTAAGTATCAGTCCGCGGATTTTTTCCTCGTCGTCCGCGACAAGTATTTTTGCCATTTTTATGTTAACCTCCGGTTAGCGTTTGTTCGCGTGAACGGGTTTCGCCGGCTGCGGGGACGGGAGGGCTTTGCCCCGCCGGGCGGTTAATTATAGCACATTTTGCGCCGACAGTATACCCGCCGAATGTGACGGTCGTATGACGGCGGGAAAAATGTTTCGGCAATCCGCGCCTATAATTCGCGGAAGCTATTGACATTCGTCCGCCGCGCGTTTATAATGCAATCGTTAGAATCAACAACGGCAAGCGCGCCCTCGGCGCACAAATTGTGCAATTAGCCGCGAGTCCGGGCGCGGCGGCAACAGCGGCGCGTCGGGTATTCCGGCATTGCAAAATGTAACATCAGGAAGGAGTTTGGTAAATGGACAACCTCAAACCGCATATGAAAACACTCGGCTTCGGGCACCGCGCCTCGCGGCATATGGTACTCGAACAGAACGGCAAGCTCTGGATCACGGTATCCGCGGAGGGAGCGTCGTTCTTCCTCGACTCGGCTTCCGCCGCGGTCGGACTGCTCGAAATCGACCTGATTGACGGCGGCGAATCCGTTCCGTACACCTACGAGGCGGCGGTCGGGTCAATCGGGCTGAAATCGGCGAAAGGCTCCGCGAAAATCGTCATCGACACGGCGGCGAACGCGCTCCGAATCACCGGAGAGGGCGTTTCGCTCCGGCTCGACGCGAAAACCGCACCGGGAATGGCGACGTCCATCAATACGCCGCGCGGGACGGAGCTTACAATCGGCAGCGGACGGTATCTGTTCCAGTCGAGGACAGGCAAAATCAGCTTCGACGACACCTGGCTGCTCACGCAGTTCCACTCGGTGACTCCGGTGCTGAATCTCGCGGCGGACGGCGGCAAATTCGACCTTGTCGCGTACGACGTTCCGGCGGACACCGAGCCGCTTCCGGTCACGAAAACGCCGGAGGAATGCGCCGCGGAGAACGAAGCGGACTTCTTGGAGTTCTGCGGGACGCTCGTGCCGGTCACGGCGGAGTGGGACGATATTCGCGGCGCGGTCGCTTACCGCCTGTGGCTCGGCAGCCGCGCGCTGTCGAACGGCGAACCCGGAATCGTCAACAACAAGCTCGTGTCGAGCGAGACGGACGCGTGGCGGCAGTCGCTCACGTCGTTCGCGTTCGCTGACGCGGACAAGGCGGTGCCGCTGATTCTGAATCTGCCGATAGAATATCCGTTCGTGCAGGGTTCCGCCGTACTGCGCCTGCTCGAATCCGGACTTCTTAAAAAGACCTCGCGCGCAACGGTTTATCAGCTTTATGACGCTCTGCGCGCAAAAGTGCTGTGGCTTCAGGAAAACCGCACGCTCGGCGGCGTGTTCTACTACGCGTACCGCTTCGAGACCGGACTTCCCGCGCCGAAAATATTCGCGGTCGGCGAACCCGTCGCGTCGCCCGACCTGTACGCGTATCTGATTACCGCGTGCGAAGCTCTCGCGCAGCTCACCGATTTGACGTACAACGACGGCGAAGCGTCGCGCTGGAGAACCCGCGCGAAAGAACTTGCGCACGACCTTGTGTCGGAGCTGTGGGTTGACAATACGTTCGTCGCGAAAAACCTGTACACCGGCGAGACCACGCCCGCCGACGCGCTTCTCGCGAATATGACGCTGACAATCGGAAAGCTGCTGCCGGTACATATTGCCGCGCCGCTCGGCGACGGCGATTTCGCGGGCTTCGGGATACTTGCGGCGTTCGGACTTTTGCGCGCCGGAAGTACGGACAAAGCGAGAAAAATCACGGAAAAACTGCTGAAGTCCGCGCGGGAAAACGGCGTCACGGACACGGCGTACGGCGCGGCGCTGCTCGCGCTCGCGCACGAAACGCTATAGGGGGTGCATAAAATGTTCGGAACTTACGAAAAATTCAACTTCGTCCGCGCGACTTTCGCGCGCAGCGGCTCGGCGGACTACATCATCGAGGACTATCACAGACCGGGCGTTCTGCGTCTCGGCGGCACGCGGCAGGGCGAAATGCAGAGCATAACCGGCTTTCTGTTCGACCTGAAGCTCACCGTCAACGGCGCGCCGGTCAAGTACACTTATTTCGCGGACGAGGGTTCGATTCTGCTCGAAAACGGCGAGGCGACCGTCGAAATCGCGTTTACCGACCGCGGGCATCTGCGCGTGTACGGCGAAAACGCGGGGCTGACGCTTGAACTTCGCGGCGCGGCGGACGGCGGCGCGCGCGCCTGCCGCGGGATTATCGCCCTGCCGGACGGTTCGGGCTATGAGGGCGAATTCGGCAAGGCGGGCAAGCGGCTTTACAAGGCTCTCGCCGGCGCGGTACTCGCGGATTCCGTATTTGACAACGCAACCGGAGTTTGTACAAGCCTTAAAATTCACCTGCTTCCCGACGCGGCGACCGGGATTCTCGAAGCCGCGGTGCACGAGTACACCGGCGCGGTCACGCCGTTCGGCGAGTATGAGGAATTTGAGGACCTCGTCGATAACAATAAAGCCGACTTCGCGGCTTGGCGCGCGATTTACCAAGGCGCGGCGAAAGGCTATGAGGACGGCGCGAAATACGCCGCTTGGACGACCTGGAGCCACCGCTCCGTCGTCACCGACAAGCTCGTCGAGCCGGTGATTCTGTTCCAGAATTCGTGGCTCACTACCGGCGCGTCCTGGCAGCAGAGCTATAACGCGATGCCGATGCTGGACAACCCGCGCGAGGCGTGGCGTCAAATCTGCACGATGTTCAACTATCAGGACGCGCGCACAGGCAGACTTCCCGGGATGTTAACCTACGCCGGCGGCAACACGGGTATGCAGCCGCCGTTCCAGGGGTTCGCTCTTGATTTTATCCGCCGCAAAATAGGCGACGACTTCCTGACCCGCGACGAGTGCGCGCGTATGTACCCGAAGTTCGCGAAGTGGGCGAACTACTGGACGACGTACCGCTCCGCCGGTCTCGGCGACGACGTTACCGCGATTTTAAGTCCGCACGAATCCGGCTGGGACGACGCGTCGTGCTTTACGGACGGTTTCCCCGCGAGCGACCCGAACAATCTCGCATTCCTTGTACTGCTGTTTGAATCCGTCGCGCGGCTCGCGCTGGGCGCGGGACTCGACGGCGACGCGGCGGCGTGGCAGCTCCGCGCGGAGAAGCTCACCGAAACGATAATCGACGAGTTCTGGAACGGCGAGCTGTTCGTCACGAAGGTCAAGGGACACGACGTCGTGTCGCTCACTCTCGCGGCGTATCAGCCGATTATCCTCGGGAAACGTCTGCCGCAGAATATCATCGACAAGGTAGCCGAAAAGCTGACCGAGGAGGGCGCGTTCCTCACCGGAATCGGGCTTGCGTCGGAGAGTATGCGCAGCCCGACCGCGACGTTTGACGTTTCGTTCGTCAACGGACGCGTCGCCGCGCCGCAGAATATGATACTGACCGTCGGACTTCAGGCGGCGGGCAAGCAGGCGGAAGCCGACCTCATAGCGCGGCGTTTCTGCGCCCACGTTCAGAACGAGGGCGTTATCCTCGGCTACGCGCCTTACACCTACCTGCCGGCGACCGGCGAAACCGCGACGGAACCGGTTCCGCCGCACGTCACGGACGGCTGGCCGTGGAGCAGCTGGTGCGCGAACAGCTATCTCACGATGTCAACGCAGGTTATCGGCAAGTAGCGCGCCTGCGAACGTGTTCGCCCCGCGCCTCGGGGAGGCGCGTTCCCCGTGCCCGCAGGCACGGAGCGGCGGGAGGCTCCGCCGACCGAGCGGCAAAACCGAATATCGCGGCGGACGGCCTCTGACCGTCCGCCGCTTTTTATTAGCGTCTTGCGCAAAAACAGACTCTTTACAAATCCGGCGGCTTGTGATATACTTTGACAAAGTTGTAAAGGACAGTGCATATTATGGCAATTATAGACCGCGTAAAGTTTGACGGACTGTCGAGCCGGGACTGGCTCGTGTATAAGCACCCGTCCGAACAGCTCGTCTTCGGAACGCAGCTGATTGTCGGAGAGGGGCAGATTGCCGTGTTCGTAAAGGGCGGCGCGATTTGCGACTTGTTCGCGTCCGGGACGTACACGCTCGACGCGCAGAATCTGCCGCTGCTGCAAAGGATTATCAATCTCCCGTTCGGCGGGAAAACGCCGTTTGCCGCCGAGATATACTATCTCAACACCGTCACGAAGCTCGACGTGACCTGGGGTACGAGCGACCCGATTCTGCTCGTCGATCCGAAATATTCGACGCGTCTGCATATCCGCGCTTTCGGGCAAATGGGACTGAAACTGAAAGACGGCGGTCTGTTTATACAGGAGCTTATCGGCGTTATGCCCCCGGCGCAGCTCGTGCGGTTCGACAAGCTTCAGCAGTATTTCAAGGGCGTTATCGTCCAGAAGATAAAGGTCATCATCGCCGACATTATTATTAACCGCAAAATCTCCGCGCTCGAGATAACGCCGCATATGGACGAGATTTCCGATTACGCGGCGGAGCGCATCAAAAGCGAGTTTACGCGTTACGGACTCGATGTGGCAAGCTTTTACATACAGTCCATAAACTTTCCGGACGAGGATTTCGACGCTATCAACGGCGTACTCGAAAAGCGCGCGGAGTTTGAGCTTATGGGTGACGCGCGGTACGCCGCCGCGCGCACGTTTGACATTTACGAGGGTGCGGCGAACAACCAAAACGGCGTTGCCGGGGCTTTCGCGGCGGGCGGACTCGGGCTGTCGGCGGGTCTTGCTCTCGGCGCGAACGTACCCGCTCCGCCCGCGCCGGGCGGAGCCGTCTGCCCGAAATGTCACTCGGCGAACCAGCCCGGCGCGGTATTCTGCTCGCATTGCGGAGCAAGTCTCGCCGTGACGGCGGAACCGGAACGCCGCTGTCCGCACTGCGAAGCCGCGGTCGCGCGGGACGCGCGGTTCTGCCCCTCCTGCGGGAAAAGCGTCGCGCCGCGCGTCTGCCCGGACTGCGGAAAAGAACTGCGCTCCGGAGCAAAGTTTTGCGACGGCTGCGGCAAAGACGTTTCCGGCGAAGTATAGTCCGGGCGCGGTTTCAGGGTTTTAGTGTTCAAACTGTCCGCGTCCGCGGACGGAACAAAATAATCGGAGGTATATTATATGGCACTGAATAAATGTCCGCAGTGCGGCGCGGCGGTCGAACCGAACGCGAGAGAGTGCAAGTATTGCGGCGAGCCGCTCGCCCCGGAGCAGCCGCAGGCGTCCGCGCCGCAGGTTCAGTATATACAGCAGCCGCAGGTTGTGTATGTGCAGAATCAGCAGTCTCCCTACGACCCCAACTGGCCGATCAAGAGCAAAATCGTCGCCGGAATCCTCGCTATTATATTCGGCGGCATCGGAATCCACAAGTTCTATCTCGGCAGAACCGGTCAGGGGATTCTCTATCTGATATTCTGCTGGACCGGAATTCCCGAATTCGTCGGGTTCATCGAGGGCATAATCTATCTTTGCTCTAACGACCACAACTTTCAGGTTAAGAACCGCGTACGGATAAATTAGCGCGGCGCGAAACCCAAAACGCCGGGAGCGCAACGCCGCCCCCGGATAAGATAAATCAATGCCCGCCGCAAATGCGGAGGGCATTGATTTATCTGAATTTGGTTAACAACCAAAGCACAAATCCGAACGCTTCCCTAATCAAGACGACGTCGGGAAAGTTCGGATTTGTGCTTTGCATCGTCTACCCACTTTTGATAAAATGCACCCAAACTCGAAAAGCGGTTAAACTTTTGAAAAGGCGTTAAATTTGGGTGCATTTTTTATTGCGTTTATCGTGTCTGATGATTTTTAACGTTTTGCGAAACGTCTACACTTTTTTTGTGCGGTTACCAGAGAAGTTCGATATTCGTCATCGTTTGGATCTAAACGCAAGGCTTCCTTATATGCACACACAGCTTCAGAGTAATTTTCTAATGCATCGTATGCCTCGCCAAGATTGTAATGACAGATTGCTTCGTTTGGCTCAACTTGTATGGCTGCTTTATAGGCGATTATTGCATCAGCGTACTGTTCCACTTCCAAATAGGTAGCACCAAGATTATTTAGAGCCAAACCGTTACGGGGGTTTATCTGAATAGCTTCTTCGTATGCTTTTATAGCTTCAGCATATTGTTCTGAATTGAGGTAAGCATTTCCAAGGAAGTAGTGATAAATTGCCTCATTCGGGTCTAACTGTATAGCTTTTTTAAATTTGGGGATGGCTTTCACGTATTGTTCTGATTCATGGTAAGAATGCCCGAGCCCACAGTAGTAAGATGCGTCACTTGAATTAAGCATTATGGCCGCTGTGAAGGCTGTCATCGCCTCCTCATATTTTTCCAAAATAAGATAGCTGTTGCCCAGGTTACAGTAATATCCGGGTTCGTT
>JAITNK010000077.1 GCA_031290515.1 Oscillospiraceae bacterium | reverse complement strand
CGGGGAACGCGCCTGCGGGCGCGGAGCCGTCCGCGTAACTGTCCGCGGGGCAAAGACATAACCGCTCGGTCGGCAGAGCCTCCCGCCGCTCAGGCGCGGGGCGCGGAGCCGTCCGCGACGGCATTGCTCACCGGCGCACAAAGCGGATAACGCAACAGCCCCGGGGTTAACCCGGGGCTGTTAGTCTGCTAAGGCTGTACGTTTTTCTTCCACTCCACGCCGAGACACTTGCGGCAGGAGTCGCACTTTTTCTCCGGATTCAGTATACACTGCCCGGGACCGTTGTAGAACATCTCAAATTCCGAGTCGCCCGTTTTGTAAGTGCCGCCGAACATTCCCTGCATACACGCCGCCTGAAAAAACACAGGCTTGTTGATTTTCAAGAAGTTCAGCGGACAGTGCTGCACTCCGGCGGGAATCCGCACGATTGTCGGACGGGTGATTATGTACTCCTCCATCTCCTCGCCGATTGTGAGCGAAATCTCCGCGTCGAAGTCGAACAGGTTCGGGAACGTGCCGCCGAGGAATATCAGATATTCGTCCACGTTGTGGATATGCGGGCTGCGGTCAAGGAAGTACGGCTTCACCATAATCTGAAAGCCGACGTTGTACTGCGCGCCGGGAATCTGGCTCGCTCCGCGGAAATAAGCCTGCGGCGAGTAGACAAAGTCAGTGCCGACGCCCTCGGCGGACGCTTCGTTGTACTCCGGTTTGAAATCGTAGACGAGGTCCTCGTAGATACGCTTTGACATAATATTGCACTCCTTTATTAGTTTTCGGCTAAGTACGCGGGGATGCGCGCTTTTTCGCGAAAAAGCTGCAAAAAGGCAGAGTTTTTTGATTCGGCTTCGCGGGAGTATCGACGAAACCGCGGCTGTACTCCCGCTAATTATAAGTTGAAACTATCACTTTTTGCAGCTGTCCCACCGGCGGGGTTCCGGAAAAAAGCGCGCGTCCAGGCCCGCGTTATTGTCACTTGTTGTCTTTCAGCACAACGTCGTGCGCGCCGCCCTCGACTATAGAGGTTGAGGAGACGAGCGTCAGCTTAGCTTTGGAGCGCAGCTCCGACAGCGTCACCGCGCCGACGTTGCACATTGTCGAGCGCACTTTCGACAGAGTAATCGCGAGGTTGTCTTTCATCGCGCCGGCGTACGGCACATAGGAATCCACGCCCTCCTCGAACGACAGCTTTGACTCTCCGCCGAGGTCGTACCGCTGCCAGTTGCGGGCGCGCGCGCTGCCCTCCCCCCAGTACTCTTTCATATAGTTGCCGCCTACGGACACGCGCGTGGACGGCGCCTCGTCGAACCGCGCGAAGTATCTGCCGAGCATAAGGACGTCCGCGCCCATCGCGAGCGCGAGCGTGAAATGGTAATCGTGGACGATGCCGCCGTCGGAGCAAATCGGAATATAGATTCCGGTTTCGCCGTAGTATGCGTCGCGCGCGCGCGCCACGTCTATGACCGCCGTCGCCTGTCCGCGCCCGATACCCTTTTGTTCGCGCGTTATACAGATAGAGCCGCCGCCGATGCCCACCTTGACGAAGTCCGCGCCGGCGTCCGCGAGGAAGCGGAAGCCGTCCTCGTCCACGACGTTGCCCGCGCCGACCTTGACGCGGTCGCCGTAGTTTTCGCGAATCCAGGCGAGCGTGACCGCCTGCCACTCCGTATAACCCTCCGACGAGTCAATGCAGAGTACGTCCGCGCCAGCCTCAATGAGCGCGGGGACGCGCGTCTCGTAGTCCCGGGTGTTGATGCCCGCGCCGACGATGTACTTTTTGTCGCCGTCGAGGAGTTCAAGCGGGTTTTCCTTGTGGTTGTCGTAGTCTTTCCGGAATACCATATATAAAAGTCTGCCGAAATTGTCGAGAATCGGAAGCGCGTTCAGCTTGTTGTCCCAGATAATGTCGTTCGCCTGATGCAGTGTCGTCGAGGCGGGCGCGGTAATCACCTTATCGACCGGGGTCATAAAGCCGGAGACCGGTTCGTCGCCGGTCATACGCGAAACACGGTAATCGCGCGACGTTATAAGCCCGAGCATCATACCGTTCGTCGTTCCGTCGTGCGTCACGGCGACGGTGCTGTGTCCGGTTTTCTCCTTGAGTGCGAGTACGTCGTTAAGCGTCGCGCTCGGAGCGACGTTCGAGTCCGAGATGACGAAACCGGACTTGTAGGACTTGACGCGCGCGACCATCGCCGTCTGACTCTCAATCGACTGTGAGCCGAAAATAAACGAAATGCCGCCCTCTTTAGCAAGGGCGACAGCCATTCTGTCGTCCGACACAGACTGCATAATAGCGGACGTGAGCGGAATATTCATTTTGACGGCGGGTTCCTCGCGGTCGGGGCGGTATTTCACGAGCGCGCAGCCGAGCGACACGTTCGCCGGCGTACACTCGCGCGAGGTATACCCCGGAACGAGCAGGTATTCTGAAAAAGTACGGGACGGTTCCTCAAATATGTAAGCCATATCTCCGCTCTCCTTTGAACGATCTCTAATTATACTACCATATACCGCGCGCAGAGTCAAGCGCAAAATACGCCAATATCAGGGCGACAGCATTTACTTTTCTCCGTCAAGGATAAGTTGGAGAGATTTCACGGACAAGGCGGCGCGGAACATTTTCTTTTTGATGCCGATTCTGCCGAAATCGGCGGCTTGCAGGA
>JAITNK010000054.1 GCA_031290515.1 Oscillospiraceae bacterium | reverse complement strand
CCGTCGGCGCAATATTTGACCGCGATGAAATCGACGCGCTGCTTGCGGACGGCGTTGTGAGAATATATTTTTGACGCGCCGCTCCGCGAAAACCGCGGTTGCAATCTCCGCGCGGTCGGGGTATAATATCCGCGAGCTGATATTATACCTTATCTAAGCTGATATACCACAACGGCACTTCGTGCCTGCGGTAAATATCCGCAGAATCCGCGGACCGCCGGGCAAAGCCCTTTGGGTCTGCTCAAGACTGTATACCGCGAGCGGACATTAACCTTATTAAGCCGGTATACCGCGAGCGGCGACATTGCGGAGGTGACGCGTATGCCGAGCAAGTACACGACCGAAGAAATCAAGCAAATTGCCGTACCCATAGCGCAGAGGTACGGCGTCGCGAAGCTCGCCCTCTTCGGCTTCTATGCCCGAGGCGAACAGCGCGACGGCAGCGACATTGATTTCGTTGCGGACAAAGGAGATTTGCCCGGACTCCGCGCGTTCTGCGAGAGCGCACTCGCGGCGGAGTGACGCGATGTCCGCAACGGTAATCTTCCACGTTGATTGCGACGCGTTTTTCGCGTCCGTAGAGGCGTTGTCTCACCCGGAGGCCGCGGGGAAACCGATGGCGGTGTGCGGCGCCCCCGAGAAGCGGCACGGAATCATACTCGCGAAAAACCAGCTCGCGAAACAGGCGGGAGTCAGAACCGCCGAGCCGATTTGGCAGGCGCGGCGCAAGTGTCCCGGGCTGATTCTGCTGCCGCCGCACCACGCGCTGTACGAAGAATACTGCGACCGCGCGAACGCGATTTACGAGCGGTTCACCGACCGCGTCGAGCGCGCGGGAATAGACGAGAGTTACCTTGACGTCACCGGGCTGTACGGTATGTCGGCGACCGGCGCGGAAATTGCGGACGCGATACGCGAGGC
The DNA here is from genome assembly GCA_031290515.1 of Oscillospiraceae bacterium. GTDB lineage: Bacteria > Bacillota > Clostridia > Oscillospirales > Oscillospiraceae > JAIRRO01. The sequence goes on along the minus strand of JAITNK010000054.1, from coordinate 1,899 downwards.
GGTCAGAACAGAGCTTGGGATTACCGTATCGGTCGGCGCGAGCTTTTGCAGGATTTTCGCAAAAATGGGCAGCGACCTCAAAAAACCGGACAGCACCAACGTCATAACGCGCGGGAATTACGAAAATCTGCTGCACCCGCTGCCTGTCGGCGCGATGATGTCCGTCGGAAAGGTCACGGAGCGCAAGCTCGCCGGACTCGGGATTCACACGGTCGGACAGCTCGCCGCGCTCGGCGAAGCGACGCTCGTCAAGCTGCTCGGGAAGCACGGCGCAACGCTGTACCGCTACGCAAACGGTCTGGACGACGAGCCGGTGGTCAAAACGGAGGACCTGGAGGACGTGAAGTCCGTCGGCAATTCGACGACGTTCCGGCGCGACCTCACAAGCGCGGACGACATAAAGACAGGCTTGCGCGCGCTGTCCGAATCCGTCGCGTACCGGCTGCGGAAGCACGGCAAAAAGTGCTGCGGCGTACAGATTTCAATCAAGGACACGGCTCTGAACACAATCGACCGTCAGACGCGGCTCGCGGAGCCGACGCACCTGGAGAAGCCGATTTACGAGGCTGCGCTTGAGCTTGCGCTGAAATCGTGGAAAGCGGGCAGGCCGATTCGGATGCTGTCCGTGACGGCGATTAACCTCACGGACGGGGACGGCGGAGAGCAGCTGACGCTGTTCGGCGACTCGGCGGAAGCCGCGAAGCGCGAGGCTCTGGCGCGCTCGGTTGACGCGCTGAAGCGGCGGTACGGCAAGTCGGTTATCAAACCCGCGTCACTGCTGAAAAACGATTTGGGAATTGATGAGTAGGGGACGCGGGATGCGCGCCATAACACATTGCCGCGAAACCACACGCGCCGCCGTCATTTTTGACGGCGGCGTATTCTTGCGGTTTTTCCGTTGCCGGCTCCGCGCGGCACAACTATTTCGCGCAAAACTCTACGGTTCGTGGCGGAACCCTCAACAACGCGGTTATTGCGCCGCCGCAAAATTTGCGGTATACTGCGCTTACCGACCGGTCGGACGACACAATTTGGAGGGTTTTATGATACACATCGCGGAAAATCTGCGCCGTTTGCGGCGGGAGCGCGGGCTTACGCAGGAGGAGCTTGCGTCGAAGCTCGGCGTGTCGCCGCAGGCAATATCCAAGTGGGAGAACGACTCCGGCTACCCCGACGTCACGTTTCTGCCGACGCTCGCAACGTATTTCGGCACGACAATCGACGCGCTCGTCGGTATGGACAAATTGCGGCTCGAAGCGTACAGGGAGGACACGATGATACGCGCCGCAAAGTGCGACTCGGCGAGCGACAAGCTCGGCGCAATCGAGGTCTGGCGCGAGAGAGTCAAAACCATACCCGACGACTACGGCGTAATGTGCGACCTCGCGTTCCGGCTCGCGTCGTACGAGGCGGACGAGGCGACGGAGCTTGCGTTCGCGCGCGAGGCGGCGGGGCTGTGCGAGCGGCTCAACGACAGTCCGTACAGCGGACTTCGGCTCGGGCGGGAAAACATCGTGCTGGCGTACTGCTATAACCGGCTCGGACAGCCGGAGCTTGCGCAAAGAGTCGTACAGCCCGGCGCGGTCGATTCGTTCGAAATGAACTATCCGTACCTTGTGCGCGGGGCGGAGCGCACGGCGATTGGGGACGCGCGCTTTTTTTCCGGAAAAAAAGCTTCAAAAAAAGCGATAGTTGCAACTTATACTTCGCGGGAGTATGGACAAAGTTGCGTCCGTACTCCCGCGAAGTATTGTCAACTAAGCTCTGCCTTTTTGCAGCTTTTTCGCGAAAAAGCGCGCATCCTCGCTTCCCTGCGGCACAGCTACCGTCCGGACGCGGCGTCCGACACCGCCCGGCTTTTCGCGAACCTACTGCTCGCTTTCGGAGAGCGCGAGGAAG
>JAITNK010000127.1 GCA_031290515.1 Oscillospiraceae bacterium | reverse complement strand
GACGAGCGGCACGTTCGTTTTCGGCGAGGGCGCGGAAGTGACGGAGCAGGACGGCAAGTTTACCGTCTCGGGAACGACCGCGTCGCTGGTGGTGTGGACTTCGGATGACGCGGCGGACGGCGAGATTGAGATTCGCGCCGTAGCGACGTTCAAGGACGGCGCGACGACGGAAATAGTCCGTACCATAACCATAACGAACGTGACTTTCTCCGGGCTGAACGTCACCGGTCTGGACGACGGCGCGCAAGCGCAAACAACGCAGCCGGAATTCGGAACACCGCCGCGCGACGGCGACGGCGCGATAGTGACGAGGGACTACTTCACGCCGCCTATAGCGTAATCCGCGGCAGCGGCACATACGGCAGTTCCCTTATACAAAAGCCTTGCAAATGCAAGGCTTTTGTGCTTGTTTAACCGGACGGCTAAACTCCCGCGCCGCAGTCTGCCGCCGGGGGCAGCCGTCAGAGGCATATTACCGTTCGGGGACAAACGGCGGCGGCGCGAATTTGCCGCGGCGCGCGCGGAAAGCTATCGGCAGCCCGCCGGCAAAGGCGCGCCCGTCCGCCTTTGCGCCGGAACGCGGAGCAAAACCGGAATTTATTCCCGGCAGGCGGGTAACTTTCGGAGGTAAAAAAGTGATTACGATAGCCGTTTTACAAAATTTTCGCGAAACGCTTGATTTTGATATACTTGATATTGTATTATATGCCAGTTGCAAATATGAACTGCTCGTACCCGACTGCGGCGTAGCGCGGCGCGAGCTGCGGTGCGACGTTTGCGTCGCGTCGCCGGGGTGGTCGGGCAGCGCGGGAATCGGCGGCGCGATACTCGTCTCGCCCTACGGCGCGGGCGGCTTCGTAAGTGGTGCGCGCGAGGTCGTGACCTACGGAATGCACCCGCGGGCTTCCGTGTCGTTTTCGTCGCTCGGGTTTTCGGAGTATATGCTCGAGGTGCGGCGCGAGGTCGTGACCTGCGAAAACCGCTCGCTCTGGGAGGCGGAGTTCCCGGTGCCGCGCGTGCGCGACTTTGAGTCGGGGCTTGCGAAATACGCCGCGCTGCTCGCCGCGGGCGTGCTGCCCGGGGACGCGGCTCGTATATACTCGGGCGGAGACGCATATAGATAGTTGACGGTCGGCGGAGCGTAGTTTTCGCCGCGGGCGGGATTGCGCGGCGCAAGCCGGGTTGTCGGCGCGCTCCGCTTCCGACCCGCGTCCGCAGACGCGTATGTCGGCGCAGCCGGCTCCGCAATTCTTCATTTTTCATTCTTAATCAGCAGCGAAGCCGCGCCAAAATGAAGTAACAAGAGGTGTAAGCAAGTGCCGGAACCGAATTCAACGATTAACGGCGTCGAGCTGTGCGGAACGGCGGCGGAAACGCCGCGCTTCTCCCACAGCGGCGGAAACGAGCGGTATTTTATTTTCCCGGTCGAGGTCGGGCGGCTTTCGGGCGCTTCCGACCGCATAAACGTCGTCGCGAAAGAGTCGGACATCAATGGGCTGTCGCTGTCCGCGGGCGACCGCGTCGCGCTCGGCGGCGAGCTTCGCTCGTACAACAACAAGTCCGGAACCGGAAGCCGGCTCGTGATAACCGTACTCGCGAGGGAGCTGCGCTGCGGGGATTCGGACGACTGCAACGAGGTCGCGCTCACCGGGACAATCTGCAAGGCTCCGGTTCTGCGGAAAACGCCGATGGGGCGGCAGATTTGCGACCTTATGCTCGCGGTCAACCGCAGGTACGGACGCTCGGACTATATCCCGTGCATCGCGTGGGGACGGTGCGCCGCGGAGCTTGCGCGGCGCGAAGTCGGCGACCGCGTCGCGCTGCTCGGACGCGTTCAGAGCCGGACTTACATAAAAAGCTCCGAAACCGGCGGCGAGGAACGCACGGCGTTCGAGGTGTCGGTGACGGCGACCGCCGCCGCGCAGCCGGAGACCGGCGACTGACGGTTGCGGAGCCGCGCCGGTTCGTTCATATCGGCGGCGCACTGTCAATCGTCAGCATAAAAACCCGTCTTTTCCCCAGACTTCGGCAAAATCTTTCGACTTCCAGCCGCCGTCTTTGCGTACGCCGAGCGTCCGCGAGACGGCGGTTTTGCCGTCCCCGCACTCCGTGATTTCGCAGGTCTGGCGCAGTATGTACCCGCGGAACGTTCTGCCGCGGGCTATCTTTTCGGTTAAGTCCGCGGACGCGAGCGGCGCGAGTTTTCGCTCCGCCGCGCTTTCAAGCCGCCGCGCGAGATGTTCGTAATAGCGGTTAATCCGCGCCGCGGCTTTTCCGCCACCGGACGCGCGGGGGTATTCCGCGGCAAGCTCCGCGACCGGGAATCCGCCGCTCGCGTACGCGCGCGTAAGCGCGGTTTTTTCAACGTTCACCGTATCACCTCCCGCGCAGTTTATGCGGGCGGGCGCGGAAGTGTGCGCCGCCGCGCGCGGCAAAGCCCCGACCGCGCCGCGCAAGGTGCGGAAGCCGCGGGCGGCTGCGAACCGGGCGGCGTCCCGAAACCCGCAAAAAGACCGGAGCACGCCGTCGCTCCGTTCTTTTTTCATTGTTAATTGCGTATTGCATTTTCCGCCGCGTTGGGTTATAATATTGTACTGCTGTTAAATTATAACTTACGGAGGGATTTCCAAAATGGCAATACGCATAGGCATCAACGGCTTCGGCAGAATCGGCGCGATGGTACTGCGCGCGGCGTACGAAAACTTCGAGGACACGTTTGAGATTGTGGCGATTAACGACGTGGCTTCGCCGAAAGGCAACGACGTCGAGCCGCACTATCTCGCGTACGGACTCGCGCACGACACGATTCACGGCAAGCCGCCGTTCGCCGTTTCCGCGACCGATACCGCGCTCGTCATAAACGGACGCGCGATTCCGTGTCTGTCGAACCCGAACCCGGCGGAGCTTCCGTGGGGAACTCTCGGCGCGGACATTGTCGTCGAGTCCACCGGCGCGTTCCGCACGGTCGAAAAGGCTTCGGCACACATTCGCGGCGGGGCGAAAAAGGTCGTCATCTCCGCGCCGTCGGACGACGCGCCTATGTTCGTTATGGGCGTGAACGAGAGCGTGTATACGAACGATATGAACGTAATCTCGAACGCTTCTTGCACGACGAACTGCCTCGCGCCGCTCGCGAAAGTCGTACACGACAAGTTCGGCATCGAGTCCGGGCTTATGACGACCGTACACTCCGCGACCGCGACGCAGAAGACGGTTGACGGCAAGAGTACGAAGGACTGGCGCGGCGGGCGCGCGGCGAGCTATAACATCATTCCGTCGTCCACCGGCGCGGCGAAAGCGGTCGGCAAGGTCATACCGTCGCTGAACGGCAAGCTCACGGGGATGAGCCTGCGCGTACCGACGCTCGACGTGTCGGTCGTTGATCTCACGGTCAACCTCTCGAAAGCGGCGTCGTATGAGGAAATCTGCGCCGAGCTTCGGCGCGCGTCGGAAAACGAACTGCGCGGAATCCTCGCCTACACGGACGAGGAAGTCGTTTCGTCCGACTTCATTCACGACGCGCACACGTCGGTTTTTGACGAAAAAGCGGGTATTATGCTGAACGAGCGTTTCGTGAAACTTATGGCGTGGTATGACAACGAGTGGGGCTACTCGAACAAGGTGCTGGAGCTGATTCGGCACATCGCGGCGAAGTAGTCCGCGGGCGCAAGCGAAAAAATGACGTGCGGCGGAGGACTTTGTCCGGACGTGCGCGTAAATTAAAGGTAACTTCTGATGCAAAACAGCATAATAATCAAAGGCGCGCGGACTAACAACCTCAAAAACATCGACGTTGAGATACCGCGCGACAAACTCGTCGTTATGACGGGGCTTTCCGGTTCCGGGAAGTCCTCGCTCGCGTTCGACACGATATACGCGGAAGGGCAGCGGCGGTACGTCGAGAGCCTGTCGAGCTACGCGCGGCAGTTCCTCGGGCAAATGGAAAAGCCGGACGTGGATTCGATAGACGGCTTGTCGCCCGCAATCTCAATCGACCAGAAAACCACGTCGCGCAACCCGCGGAGCACCGTCGGCACGGTGACGGAAATCTACGACTACCTGCGTCTGCTGTGGGCGCGGGTCGGGATTCCTCACTGCCCGGTCTGCGGGAAAGAGATTCGCCAGCAGACGGTTGACCAGATTGTCGATCAGATACTTCAGCTTCCGGAGGGGAGCCGCATTTCGCTGCTCGCGCCCGTCGTGCGCGCGCGGAAGGGCGAGTACGGCAAGGTGTTCGACGACGCGCGCCGCTCGGGGTACGCCCGCGTCCGCGTTGACGGCAGCGTGTACGACCTCACCGAGACCATAAAGCTCGACAAGAACAAGAAGCACAATATCGAAGTCGTAATCGACCGCCTCGTCGTAACGGACGGCGTTACGCGGCGGCTTACCGACTCGGTGGAGACGGCGGCGTCTCTGTCCGGCGGACTCGTCATCTGCGAGATTCCCGGCGAAAACCGCGAGCTTATGTTCTCTCAGAACTACGCCTGCGAAGAGTGCGGCGTGTCTATGGAGGAGCTTACGCCGCGGCTGTTCAGCTTTAACAATCCGGCGGGCGCGTGTCCCGACTGCACCGGGCTCGGGTTTCAGCTGCGCGTCGATCCCGATATTATTATCCCTAACAAGTCGCTGTCGATTTCCGACGGCGCGATTTCCGCGTCCGGCTGGGGCAGCGTTAAAAACGACAGCATAGCGCAGATGTATTTCGACGCGCTCGCGAAAAAGTACGGCTTCACTATGCGCACGCCGATAAAAGACCTGCCGGACGGCGTTCTCGACGTGATTCTCTTCGGCACCAAGGGCGAAAAGCTCACCCTGCGGTACGACAAGTCGCGCGGGTCGGGGACGCTGAACCAGCCGTTCGAGGGTATCGTCACGAATCTTGAGCGGCGGTACAAGGAAACGCAGTCTATCGGTATGCGGTGGGAGCTTGAGCAGTATATGTCGGAGCGTCCGTGTCCGACCTGCGGCGGCAAAAAGCTGAAACCCGAAGTACTCGCCGTCACGGTCGGAGGCGCGAGCATAGCGGACTACTGCGCGAAGTCGGTCGTCGGCTCGCTCGAGTTTTTTGACGGGCTGAAGTTCACCGATACGGAGCGGATGATTGGGTCGCAAATCATCAAGGAAATCCGCGAACGGCTTATGTTTTTGCGGAGCGTCGGACTCGAATACCTGACGCTGTCGCGGCAGGCGGGGACGCTGTCGGGCGGCGAAGCGCAGCGCATAAGGCTCGCGACGCAAATCGGCTCGTCGCTTATGGGCGTACTGTACATTCTCGACGAGCCGAGCATAGGTCTGCACCAGCGCGACAACCGCAAGCTGCTCGAAACGCTGAAGCGGCTGCGCGACCTCGGGAACACGCTGCTCGTCGTCGAACACGACGAGGAGACTATGCTCGAAGCGGACTACATTGTGGACGTGGGTCCCGGAGCGGGCGTACACGGCGGCGAGATTATCGCCGCGGGTACGCCGGAGGAAGTCTCCGCGAACCCGAACAGCATCACCGGCGACTATCTGTCCGGACGGAAAAGCGTTCCGGTGCCGGCGTCGCGCCGCAAGTGCGGCGGCAAGTACCTTGAAATCACCGGGGCGAGAGAGAACAATCTCAAAAACCTTGACATAAAAATTCCGCTCGGCGTTATGACGGCGGTCACGGGCGTATCCGGCTCCGGGAAGTCGTCGCTGGTCAACGGCATCGTGTACCGCGCGCTCGCCGGAGGGTTAAACCGCGCGAAAATCAAGGCGGGCGCGCACGACGCGATTCGCGGTATGGAGTACCTCGACAAGGTCATCGCAATCGACCAGTCGCCTATCGGGCGCACTCCGCGCTCGAACCCCGCGACGTACACCGGCTTGTTCAACGACATACGCGACCTTTTCGCGAGCACGGCGGACGCGAAACAGCGCGGGTACGCGGCGGGCAGATTCAGCTTCAACGTGCGCGGCGGACGGTGCGAAGCTTGTTCCGGCGACGGACTTATCAAGATAGAAATGCATTTTCTGCCGGACATATACGTTCCGTGCGAAGTGTGTCACGGCAGACGGTACAACCGCGAAACGCTCGAGGTCAAGTACAAGGGCAAGTCCATCGCGGACGTACTCGATATGACGGTTGAGGACGCGGCGGTGTTCTTCGAGAATCTGCCGAAAATCAAGTCGCGGGTGGACACGCTGTATGAGGTCGGACTCGGCTATATCCGGCTCGGTCAGCCGTCCACGACGCTGTCGGGCGGCGAGGCGCAGCGCGTCAAGCTCGCGACGGAGCTGTCGCGCCGCAGTACCGGAAGCACGTTTTATGTGCTCGACGAGCCGACGACCGGGCTTCACTCCGCGGACGTTCAGCGGCTTATCGACGTGCTGTCTAAGCTCACGGACGCGGGCAACACAATCGTCGTAATCGAGCATAATCTTGACGTTATCAAGACCGCGGACTGGATAATCGACCTCGGTCCGGAGGGCGGCGACCGCGGCGGCGAGCTTGTCTTCGCGGGTACTCCGGAGGACTGCGCCGTCTGCGGCGCGGGATATACCGGGCATTTCGTGTCCGGCGCGCTGCGCCGCGCGTCCGGCGAAACGCTGGCGACGCTGCTGGACAATTGACAATCGGGAGTTTCGCACTCTGCGGAGCGCGGGGCGTTCGCCGCGGGCGGGCTGCGCGGCTGCGGTCGCGGGGCTTGGGTTTCGCTCATTGCGACGAGCGGGACGTTTCGCCTTGGGCAGGAATCACCGTCTGCGGACGGTGAGGAGCAGAGAGGGGGCGGTTCAAACGCCGCCCGCCCCCTCTCTGCACTCTCCCCTTGGCTTAGTGGAACGGAAGTCGCGCTCACGCTGTTCGCGCAGGGTCGTTGCGGTGAACAGCCGCACACTGCGCGGCGCCGTTGAATACTGCGAGCGCGCGGCAGTTTCAGGGTACGGCATTTCGGCACAGGCGCGTCTCACGGAAGCGGCGTTGTGCCGGAACTTTGAGCGCGGGAGGGCTTGCCCGACTAAGCGGTAAATGTGTGCGGCGGTGCTGTGCAACGACCGAAAGTGAGCGGAGCGAACGCCATTTTCGCGTCCAAGGGGGTCAGAGGGGGTCCGGGGGAGCCATAGGGGGGCTTGTCCCCCTGTGGTTCCCCCGGG
>JAITNK010000112.1 GCA_031290515.1 Oscillospiraceae bacterium | reverse complement strand
TATCAGACGAAGCCGCGCGAGTATCAGCTAAGCTCCGTGTCCACGATTCTGAACGTGGATACGCGCGTGCAGGACGTGTACTCCTCGCCGTACGACCAGACGAACGAGCAGCTCGCGCTCGCCGTCGAAAGTCTGAAAGAGCGGCAGGAGAGCCAGATTATAAACAACGACGATTACGGACTGCTGAAAAACGCCGCCGATTCCCAGCGTATTCAGACGAGAAACGGCGCGCCGCAGCCGGACGACCTCGACGAGCTTATCGCCAAGGTCTGGAAAGAGCCGTCGTTCTTTCTCGCGCACCCGCGCGCAATCGCGGCGTTCGAGCGCGAAGCCACGCGGCGCGGCGTTCCTCCGGCGACGGCGAGTCTGTTCGGCGGTACGTTTGTCCTGTGGCGCGGAATCCCGCTGATTCCGACGGATAAGCTCCTGGTTGACGGACTCAAAAACCCGAAGAGCAAATCGGGCAAGACGAATATACTGCTTGTCCGCACGGGCGAAACGAAGCGCGGCGTAATCGGGCTGTACCAGACCGGGCTGCAGCACGAGCAGGCGCGCGGGCTGTCGGTGCGTTTCCGCGGAGTTGACGACCTCGGCATAGCGTCGTACCTGCTTTCGCTGTACTGCTCCGCCGCTATTCTCGCGGACGACGCGATTGCCGTGCTTGAGGACGTCGAAGTCGGTGACTACTATGACTATACCAGAAACCCGGTTTAGCGGTACGGACGCGGCGGCGTACGGATTGCCGGGCGAAGCCGAGATTCTAAAGCGTGCGGCGCGGTTTTTCCCCGAGTTCGGCGGGACTCCCGAAGACGGCGCGGTATACAGCCCGAGCGTGACGCAAATCGGTTCCGCGCCGGCTCCGGACAGGCGCATCGCCGCCGCGCCGGACTACGCGCCGCAAGGTTCGCAAAAGCCGGCGCAATCGCTCTATGTCGGCGGCACGCCGGTTGAGCAAATCCGCGCGGACTTTCCGATTCTGTCGGAAAAGCCGGACGGCAAGCCGCTCGTCTGGCTCGACAACGCCGCGACGACGCAGCGTCCGCGCCAGGTTATCGACCGAATCGCGTATTACTACGAGCACGAGAACTCAAACGTTCACCGCGGAGCGCACGCGCTCGCCGCGCGTTCCACCGACGCTTACGAAGCCGCGCGGGGTAAAGCCGCGGCTTTTCTCGGCGCGCCGGGCGCGGAAAATATTGTGTTCGTGCGCGGAACGACCGAGGGGCTGAACCTCATAGCGCAGGCGGTCGCGAAGCCGCTGCTGCGTCCCGGCGACGAGATTATTCTGACGCTTCTGGAGCATCACGCCAACATCGTCCCGTGGCAGCTCGTTGCGGAAGAGACCGGCGCGGTTATCCGCGTCGCGCCGGTGGACGCGACAGGGCAGATTGACCTTGCGGGATACGCGCGGCTTTTTAACGCGCGCACCAAATTCGTCTCCGCGACGCACGTTTCCAACGCGCTCGGTACGGTTGCTCCGGTTGCCGAGCTTATCGCCGTTGCCCACGCGCACGGCGTTCCGGCGGCAATCGACGGCGCGCAGTCCGTCTCGCACATTCCGGTGAACGTGACCGCGCTCGACGCGGACTTTTTTGTGTTCTCCGGACACAAAATCTACGGTCCGACCGGAATAGGCGTCGTCTACGGCAAGACCGAACTGCTCGACGCCGCGAAGCCGTATCAGGGCGGCGGGAATATGATTGCGGACGTGACTTTCGAGCGCACGGTGTACCACAAGCCGCCGCAGAAGTTTGAGGCGGGCACCGGAAATATCGCGGACGCGGTAGGTCTCGGCGCGGCTCTCGACTATGTGTCGTCAATCGGAATCGCGAATATTGAAGCCTACGAACACCGGCTTCACAGCTACGCGACCGAGCGGCTGAACGGCGTTCCGGGACTGCGTCACATCGGCACGGCGGCAAATAAAACGGGAGTATTGTCGTTCGCGCTTGACGGTTACGGCATTGAGGACGTCGGGAAATATCTTTCCGCGCAGGGAATCGCCGTCCGCGCGGGGCATCACTGCGCACAGCCGATTCTGCGTCACTTCGGGTATGAGGGCAGCGTGCGCCCGTCGCTCGCGGTGTATAACACGCCGGACGAGATTGACGCGCTCACGGACGCGCTGCTCCGTCTGACGCGCGCGGTGCTGTAGATGCGCGCGGGACCGGATCAGCCGCGGGGCTGCAATCGGATACCTGACGGCTCACCGGGAACCCGATTCCGGCGGGTCGCCGTAAAAAAGCAGGAGGTACGGGTCTGCCCCGTACCTCCTGCTTTTGCGGAACCGCCGCCCTCGAGCCGCAGTCGTATGCAGGTTGCGCAGTAAAACGCCCTACGCGCTTGTTACTTGCCGATAAGCGCAAGCAGCCGGTCAGCTTCATCCGAGAGCGGTTTCAGCACATCCAGGTTTTCGTCGATAAGCAGCTGCTCGTCCGGATTGACAGCGTTCCAGTTCTCGTCCACCGTAAAGCTGCTGCCTTCCCCGGTCACGAGTAAGTGGCGGGTCAGCTCTCCGGTCAGAGGATTATACCGGAAAAATGCGTAGTTGTTGTGACTTTCGCGGATCTGCACGAATCCGGGAAACTCTGCCAGGAATCCGTGCGGATATGCTATCAAATACTCATATTCGCTGAAACTCGAGACATTACGTTCGAGCTTCCGGAACGGCGCTTCAATGACAGCATACCGCAGCACAGTGCCGGCTACGAGCAGTACGAAGACCGCCAGGAACACTCCGGCAAGCACTTTTTTCAGAATACTATGCGGTCTCCGCTTCCGGTCTTCCATATCGCATACCTCTTATTCTTATGTATTTTATTCTCTTTATATAGTCATACTATAACACATCCGGGATTTATTGTCAAACGAAATTTTTTACACACTTTTTACTTAGCAGTATTGCGTAAATTTGACCGGTTTTGAGCGGCTGAACACCGCGTGTGCCGCACACCGAAACACAGAAACCCATTGCAATGTCTACAATTGCAATGGGTTTCTGTGGTACGCCAAGAGGGATTCGAACCCCCGACCCCGAGCTTAGAAGGCACGTGCTCTATCCTACTGAGCTATTGGCGCGTATTTATTAACCGCTTGGTCGGGCAAAGCCCTCCCGCGCTCTGTGCTCGCAGGCTCGCACGGGGAACGCGTCTGCGGACGCGGTGCCGCTTGGTCGGCAGAGTCCGTTGTTAGCCGCTCCGCACGGCAAAGCC
>JAITNK010000069.1 GCA_031290515.1 Oscillospiraceae bacterium | reverse complement strand
CGTAACGCTTCCCGACAACACGGTTTCGCTTAAACCCACGTCGAGCGACAACTACGCCAACACGGCGGTTACGCTCGCGGAGATAAACGGAGATATGCACGCAATGCTCGCGTGGTCGTACAACGGCGGCGCGGCGCAGACTACGCTGCGCGTAATGCTTGACGGCACCGCGGGCAACCGCTGGGGCAGCAGCGTCAACCAGCTCGACTCGGACGTCGCGCTCGCGGCGACCGCGGTCACGATAAAGAGCGCGGACGGGCTGTTCGCCGACGTCCCACTGACCCTCGCGCAGCTGAAAGCGCACTCGGCAACGAAAACCGGCTACACGATGAATAGCACGATATACACGACGGTCACAGGCATTATGCTCTCCGACTTGCTCCGATACTACGTGCCGGACTACGCGCTCGCGGACAGCGTATACTTCTGCGAGACCGACAGCAGTAAATCCAACGAATTTACGCCGCTTGAATCGGCTCACGACAGCGCAATGCTGCTCTGGAGCGGCGTTCGCGCGGGAGCAACGGTAAACTATTTCGGCGCGAAGCTTTACTCCGCGCTTGACGGCGGCTCGGGTAAATACTGGTGGAGCGGCATTACGAGCGTCACCGTCGGGTATCCGACGAGCGCGGTCACGTTCGCCGCGACTCCGGCGGGCGCGTCGGTCAAGGTCACGGACGCGAGCGGCGGCGTTATCGCGGCGCAGTCCGACGGAACGTATAAGCTCGCGGTCGGCAAGACGTATACCTGGCTCGTCTCCGCTCCGGGTTACACATCGGCGGACGGCACGGTAACGCCGGCTTCCGCGGCAGCGGAAACCGTCACCGTAACGCTTCAGCAGAACAGCGGCGGCGGCACGGCGACTACCTACAGAATCACGGCGTACAGCGGAGCGCACGGCACGGTCACGCCGAACGTCACGACGGCGGCTTCCGGAACGGCGGTTACGCTTACGGTCGCTCCGGCGGCGGATTACGGACTTTCCGCGCTGACGGCGGGCGGCGCGCCGCTGAACCGCGCGGTATCCGCGAACGTGTATACATATACGTTCACGATGCCGCCGAACAACGTCGCAATCGGCGCGGCGTTTGACGCAATCGTTTTCACGGTATACTCGCAGAACGGCGCAGCCGGAACGAAGGTCAAGGCGGCTGTGTTCACCCACGCGGGTCTCGTCGCGGACTCCGACAAAAACGACGCGGGCTACGCGTACCTGTACGCGCAGAGCGATGTGTGGAAAGCAATCGTCGCGACGCAGGTCATAACGCTCGACACCCTGTTCGACGCGGGCGGCATAAGCGGCTACTGGAAGAGCGGCTCGTACCTCTCGTTCATCGTGACAGACCAAAATCCCGGGGGCGCGGAGTACCCCAAGGCGTATATGTCGTATGACGACGTCAGGCTGCACGATTTGTACATCAGCGGTCAGGACCAGACCGTCGTCCCCGCCGGAATCGCGGTAAAGTGGGAGAGCGGCGAACTCGGCGCGGGCGGAGTCGCGGCTCTCGCGGCGGCGGCGCGCGACTCCGGAAACATACGTTTCGTCTACGGTATTTCCGCAGACCAGTACCTCGCGATGAACGCGGCGGGCGCGCGCAGTCCGAGCCAGATTATGTCGATGACGGTCGTCTACGATGCGGCGGATATTCCGGGCGGCTCGGTCGGCACGGAACACGGCACGGACGTTGATCTCGGTGACGACGGCGACACGCCGCTCTCCGGACTTCCCTCGGCGATAACCAAAAATCCCGCGACGGACATAGGCTTCGCCGCGACGGTATCGAGACTGCTGTCATACACGGTTTCGACGTTCACGGACGTTAAGGCGACCGCGTGGTACGCCGAATACGTCGGCTTCGCCTACGAATACGGGCTTATGGAGGGCGTCGGCGGACGTCTGTTCGCACCGAACGGCAAAACCACCCGAGCGCAGGTACTCACCGTGCTCGCGCGTATGGCGGGCGTTGACACAAGCACCGGCGTATGGTACGAGGCGGCGGTCGAGTGGGCGGTCGCAAACGACGTGTCCGACGGCTCGAATCTCGGCGGAAACATCACGCGCGAGCAGCTCGTAACGCTACTGTGGCGGTTCGCGGGCAAACCGGAAGCGACTTCGCGCCCGGCGTTCTCCGACCTCGGCAGCTTGTCCGACTACGCCGAGGAAGCTCTCGCCTGGGCTGTCGAAGCCGGAATAATCGAGGGCAAGCCCGGAAACATTTTCGACCCGAAAGGCTCGGCGACGCGCGCCGAAGTCGCGAAAGTTTTCGAGCGGTACCTCAACGGCTGATTCCCGCCCGCGGTCTGAGCGGAAGCCGGCATAGCCTTGCGTTCCCTGCGTGAACACCGCGGGCACGGAGCGTCGGGAGGCTTTGCCGCCCGGGCGATAAACAAACGACTCTCCCCGGCGAAAGCCGGGGAGAGTCGCGGCGCGTATGTCAGCTGGAACGAAAAAGAAAGGTGCGCGTTTATGAAGCGGTTTCTTGCCTGCTGTATACTGCTCGCGGGTTTTCTCGCGTCGGGCGCGGCGACCGTCCGCGCGGGCGGCTCCGTTACGGATACGCTCTCGGTGTACGTCGGGTATTT
>JAITNK010000137.1 GCA_031290515.1 Oscillospiraceae bacterium | reverse complement strand
CGAAAGACCCGCCGTTCCCGCTCGCCGCGAAATCGTATACAATAGACGGGCAGGGCGGCGGCGCGGGATTTTATTACTGACCGCAAAACCGCGGGTTTACCCGATCAGCCGCCGCACGGCTTCGACTGCGGTCTCAATCGCAAGACTGCCGTCGTGGCAGTCCCGCTCGTCGAAGCCGGCGCGCTTGCGTTCCTGGTTCCACACGACCGACAGTACGCACCCCGCGCTCGCGCCGAGCGAACACGCCGCCGTGAACAGCGCGGCGCACTCCATTTCCGACGCGAGACAGCCCGCGCGCAGCCACGCGTTCCACTTGTACTCAAGCTCAGCTGACGCGGGCATCCGCTCCGGCGAGTGCTGTCCGTAAAACGAATCTTTCGACTGCACGACGCCGACGCCGTACGGCGCGCCGAGCGACTTCGCGGCGGAGACGAGCGCGGTCGTCACGCCGAAGTCCGCGACCGCCGGGAACTCAACCGGAACGTACTCGCGGCTCGTGCCGTCCTGACGGATTGCCGCCTGCGCGATAACGAGTTCGCCGGATTTTACGGAGAGCGCCATACCGCCGCAGGTTCCGACGCGTATAAACGTGCGTACGCCGACCTGAAACAGTTCCTCGACCGCGATTGCGGCGGACGGTCCGCCGATTCCGGTAGAGCAAACGAGTACGTTTTCGCCGGAAATTCCGCCGGTCCACGTCGTAAACTCGCGGTTCTGCGCGAGAAACTCCGGATTTTCGAGCCGCCGCGCGATTTTCTCCACGCGTCCCGGGTCGCCCGGCAGAATCGCGTACTTCGCGCCGCGCGCGTCCTCAAACCCGATATGATACGGCATACTGTCACTTCCTTTACGATTATTCTGCGTTTATTGTACCACAGGCGTTTACGCCGTCGCGGTATATAATCTTGAGCAGACCCGAAGGGCTTTGCCCGGCGGTCTGCGGACATTATACCACACGCCGCCGGTTTGTGCAAACCGTTACGGCGAAGTCTGCGCAATATAACTAACGCCGGATATGAACCGTTCGTATGGAATAAACCCGGACGTGAATACTACTGCGCAAGGGAGATATTTGACGTTCTACGCACTATTGGCGCAAAAAGAGAATAAACTGTGTCAGGTTTCAGAAACGAAGTGAAAACGCAAATAATTTCAGTTGCGTTTTTTGCCGGATTATGGTATATTGAGCAATGAAGATTTATTATCAAATTCAA
This sequence comes from Oscillospiraceae bacterium, assembly GCA_031290515.1. Classification (GTDB taxonomy): domain Bacteria; phylum Bacillota; class Clostridia; order Oscillospirales; family Oscillospiraceae; genus JAIRRO01. The sequence continues at coordinate 6,843 of JAITNK010000137.1, read as the reverse complement.
AGCAGGTTTTATGCGTAGAAGCGTCGGACTTATGACTGCGCTGAGCGTTACGCTCGGCGGTATGTTTGCCATTATAATGCTCTACTCCGCTCTGGTATTCACGGATATGCCGGGGCTTTCCGGCTTGCGCGACGCATATATAGAGACCGCGATGACGACCGGCAGTCACCAGTGGCTCGCCGAATGGTTCTTCCCGAAGTCGCTCATCGACCGCATTATGAGCAAGCAGAACGTAAATCAGGACGTTGTCAGCGACCCGGGCAAGGTTGACGTCGCTCCCGGACACGACAACGCGCCCGGCGACGACGATCCGCCGCCGGAAGACGGCGCGGACAACAGCCGGGACAGACTCGGCAACCTGATTCTTGTGGACGACCGGGAGCAGGATATACGAATCGTTGAAATCAAGGGGACTGGCGCCGATGGTATGAGCTACAGCGGCAGGCTACTCTTCGTCTCCGACCCGGCGCGCGTTGTCGTGCGGTTTTCGTCGCTTAAAGGAACGCGCGGCGATTTCATCGCCGACTTCCTCGAAGACCACAACGGAATCGCGGCGATTAACGGCAACGGTTTCGCGGACGTTGACGGCGTGGGAAACGGCGGTCAGATTCTCGGCTGGAGCATTGCGGACGGCGCGTCGTGGGGCGTAAAGCTCACGGGAAAAGCGTCCGCCGGCTTCACGAAGAACAACATTCTCGTCGTCGGGCAGATAGCCGATCCCGCGGAATTTGAAATCCGCGATATGGTGCAGTGGGGACCCGCGCTGATTGCCGACGGCAAAAAGCTCGTATCCGGAAGCGGAGGCTGGGGTATACACCCGCGTACTGCGGTCGGACAGACGGCGGACGGCACGGTCGTCCTCGTCACCGTGGACGGCAGACAGCCGGATCACTCTATCGGAATCACGGTCGGAGACCTTGCGGACATTCTGCTCGGGTACGGAGTCGTCAACGCGGCTCTGTGCGACGGCGGAAGCTCGTCCGTTATGGCGTACGGCGGTGAAATAATCGGCATACCGTCCACTCCGAGGAAAACGACGGGGCGGTACCTGCCGAACGCGATAATCGTTCTCAGAAAATAGGTTTTGCGGGGAAGTATGACAAAAAAGTTCGGTACCGGAATGACCGTTGTAACGGTTCTGATTATAGCTGCGTTTGCGCTGTTCGCTCTCGGCGTGTTTTCCGGACGCGGTACGGAAAACGTCGCGGACGAAGCGTATGACGGCGGCGGTTTCAGCTATACCGGCGGGCTTATCGGCGGCAGGCCCGCGGGACTCGGCGCGATTGACTTCGCGTCCGGCGGCAAATACTACGGCGGCTTCGACCGGGGCAGGTTTGAAGGTGTCGGAACGTACGCCTTCGACGGCTTCAACGTTGACGGCGTGTTCAGCGTCGGCAGAATCACCGTGAACGCGAGCGTAACGTCGGAGGACGGACTGCGCGCGGATGTCGAAAACGGCGCGGTGACGGGCGCGTCGCGCGGGGGAGACGTTTACTCCGGCGCGGTCGGCGGCGCGGGGCAGTACGGTTCCGGAACGCTGATGTTTACGGACGGCAGCGTTTACTCGGGCGAGTTTCTCGGCGGCTTTGCGGGCGGACGCGGCGTGTACACGCTTCCGGACGGCACGGTGGTGTACGACGGCGAATGGCGGCGCGGCAGATTCAACGGAACCGGCGTGTATACGTCGCCTGACGGCGCGTTCTCGTACTCCGGCGGATTCGCAGACGGACTTTTCTCCGGCGAGGGCGCATACTCCGAGAACGGCGCGACGCTCTACGCCGGCGCGTTCGCGAACGGTATGCCGGAGGGGTACGGTATGTATATAAGCCCGGGCGGGTGGACGTACGCGGGGGGCTTTTCCCGCGGACAGTTCCACGGCGAGGGGCTTGTGACGGAGGCTGACGGAACGGAAATTTCGGGCGTCTGGGAATACGGCGAGCGTGTTAAAGATGACTAAAATCAGATGGTTCAGCGTCGTCCGCACGTTCGGACTGCTGCTTGTGCTCATATATCATCTGTTCCCGGCGGTACTGCCCGGCGGTTTTTTCGGCGTGGACGTGTTCTTTGTGTTCTCGGGGTACTTGATTACCGCGCTCGTCCTCAGCGAATTCGGGGAGAGCGGCGGATTTGACTTCCCGGCGTACGCGAAGCGGCGGCTCGCGCGGATTGTACCCCCGCTTGTATGCACGGTTTTGCTGACGCTGCCGTTCGCGCTGCTCATATCGCCGGACTTCACGGCGGATATTTCGCGGCAGTCCGCGGGAGCGCTCGGTTTCGTGACGAATTACTATGAAATCGCGAACGGCGGCTCGTACGAGGCGTTGCTTCTGCCGCACCTGTTCATACACACCTGGTCGCTCGCGGTCGAGATGCACTTTTACGCGGTATGGGGCGCGGCTGCGCTCCTGACCGTCATAATCGCAAAAAAAACCACGGGCGAAAACCGTCTGCGGACGCTGAAAATCGCGCTGTTTCTGCTCGCGGCTCTCGCCGCCGCCGCGTCGTATATGCATATGCGGACGTTGTCGGCGGCGGTGGGAGAGCATTCGGCGGCTTATATGTCGTCGCTCTCTCACGCGTTTCCGTTCTTCGTAGGAGCCGCGGCGGCGACGGTTTTCGGCGCGCGCCTGTCGCGTAAAACGGAAAAAGCACTTTACGGCAAGCCGTGCGCGGTAATATCCGCCGTAATACTCGCGGCTTCCGCCGCGGGAATCGCGCTGTTCGCCGGACTGCTCGACTTCGGCGACGCGGAGACGTTCAGGTACGGTTTCGCCGCGGTATCGGTGCTCGCGGCGGTAATGATTGCCGCGGCGCGCGCGCTTCACTCGGCTGTGCCGGATAGCGTGAGAGAACCGCGGCTTCTGAAACTGACCGCGGATTTGTCATACGGAATTTACCTGTTTCACTGGCCGCTGTTCATAGCGTTTTCAAACGCATTCAAAAGCAGATTCGCGGCGGCGTCGTTCACGCTGCTCGCGTCGGTACTCGGCGCGGCGTTTACGCAGTTCATCGTCGAACCGCTGCTGCGCCGACGCCGTATGCCGTCGCGCCGGACGCTCGGATACGCCGCCTCTGCGCTGCTCTGCGCCGGAGCCATACTCTCGGCTGTCGTCATAAGCCGCGCGCCGGAGACGACAAGCATCGACGCGAACCTGTTCATCGAGAACATTTATCAGGACGCGGACAAAATCGAATCCCTTGCGCGGCTCGCGGACGCGGTGAACTTCGAGCCGGTCGATACCGCGGCGTTCCCGCAGCGGCCGGGCATAGCCGACGGCGCGGATTCCGGAGGGGTCTTCGAGCCGCCGGATACCTCGCAGGAGTACGACGATATTCTTCCCGGCGTGACGGTGGTAGGCGACTCGCTTGTCCTCGGCGTACGAAAAAGTCTGATTGAGGCAATCGAAAACTGCGACGTTGACGGCGAGACGTCGCGGCAGTTCCCCGCCGGAGCCGACCTGATTCTCGAGCTTCAGAAGAGCGGCAGCCTGCGCGAATACGTCGTCGTCGCGCTCGGGGTCAACGGCAGCCGCAAGTGGAAGCAGTCGATTCAGACGATTATCGACGGACTCGAGCCGGGTCACAAACTGATTTTTCTCACGCCGTTCGACGGACGAAACGGTCGTACCGTGCCGGGAGAGGTCTCGGAGTACGAGCGCACGCTGCCGGAGCTGTACGACTTCGTAACGGTGGCGGACTGGGCGGCGGCGATTGCCGACAAGACGGAGTTACTCCGCTCCGACCTTGTGCATATACCCGGTGCGGGCAAAGCGATGGATATTTTCACCGACTGCGTACTCGACGCAATAGAGGAAGCGTCGCAAAAACCGGCTAAGCGCGCGCCGTAATGTACGGGCGCGAAACTTCCGCCGACCGGGAGGATAATTTTATTTCGACATATTTTAGTTTTATCCGCAGGATTCTGCGCGTATACTTGTCCCAAATTCAACTCGGGAGGTACATAAAAAATGCTGATGAAGCGCATACTTGCGACGGTTATCGCCGCGTCGCTTATCGCCGCGAGTCCGGCGGGCGCGGAGGTACGCGCCGGTTTCCCGGACGTTGCGCCGGACAGCTGGTACTACGACGCGGTGACGGTACTCACGGAGATGAAAATTATCGAAGGGTTCCCGTCCGGCAATTTCGAGCCGGAACAGAAGCTCACCGTCGCGCAGTTCATAAAGCTGCTGAACACGGTCGTGCTCGACGAGCCGGAAACGGAGCCGCCCGACAGTAAATATTTCGGCTGGGCGGACGGCTATTATTACGCCGCGCTCGGCTGCGGAGTTATTGCGGACGGCGAGTTTGACGTGCGCAATCTCGACACGGCGATTACGCGGTACGATATGTCGCTGCTGCTCGCCCGGGCGGTCGGAGGGGTGCTGGAGGCGGACACGCTTATTCTGCCGGACGTTACGGACGGCATTACCGACATCGCGTCGGTTCCCGCGCTGTATCTCGACGCGGTGAAAGTGGTTTACGGCGCGGGGCTTGTCTCCGGATACCCGAACGGAAGTTTCGGAGGCGACAAGACGCTGTCCCGCGCGGAGGGCGCGACGGTGATTCTGCGGCTCATCGACCCGGCGGAGCGGACGCTTATTTCGCGCGACCTGCCGGAGTATCAGCCGCCGGAAACTCCGGCGAAGCGCGAATTCGTCCCGGAGGACACGCTGTTTATCGGCGACAGTCTGACGCACGGGCTTTACCTGTACGGGAAAATGCGCACGGCGAACTATCTGTACAGTACGGGAATGACGGTTTTCAAGGCTCCGACCGAGTCGTTCACCTCGCCGTCCGGCGGCAGCGTCACGCTCGCGACCGCGCTCAAAAAGCGCAAGTACAATGCGGTGTACATTCTGCTCGGGATTAACGAGCTGGGTTCAAGCCTCGACAAGTACGCTGCGGCTTATAAGACGCTGATTGAGCTTGTCCAAAAGGCGCAGCCGGATGCGGAAATCTATGTCACGAGTATTCTCCCGGTCAGCAAAGCGCGCAGCGAAAACGGCGGAGGGCATACGCGCGCGCGCGTTTTGGAGCATAACGAAAGACTGCGCGGGCTTGCGGAGCAAACCGGCACAGTCTATGCGGACGTATTTTCGGTCTTCGCGGACAAGGAAAACTATCTGCCGTCGTCGTACACCTGGGACGGAGTGCACCTGAACACGCCGCAGTATGTGACCTGGGCGGAGTATTTGCGCGCCGGGGATTAGCGTCTGACCCGGGCGCACGGCGCGATATAGGCAGACTCTGAAAGCCACGCTTATTCCGGCGGTTCCGCCGCGAGCGCGGCTTTCTCCGCGTCCGTCAGCGTACGGTAAAAGTAAATCATCAGCACCTCGTCTTTCGCGGCTTTCGCGCACTGCGCGAGGAACAGCTTGTCCCGCGCGTCGCCAAAATCGTAGAACTGGGTCAGAAACTGGATACGCTCGGAGTCTTTCGACAACCCCGCGCTTTGCACCGCATTCATAACGGAGAGAAGCTGCACCAGAATATCCTTGCGGTACTTGTCCGAAACAAGCGTGAGCGAGGCGTATTCGATTGAGGCCGCCGTGTCGCCGAGAACGAGCGCGAGCCGCGACATCTCGGCGAACATATCGTACAGCGCAGACGGCGTCATACGGTTTTGTATATCCTTGACGGTTTCAATGACGTGTTCGCACTCTTTGAACCGCTCGAACGCTTCACGGTACCTGCCCTTTGCGCGGAGCGCAAGACCGTAGTAATAATGATAGTCCGGGACGCGCGGAAGTTTCCCGATTGCGCCGGGACTGAGTGCGATTATTTCGTCGGCGTCGTTTTTTGCACGGGCGCGGGTGAGCAAATCGTCGTACGCGGAGCGAATCATAAGCTCCTCAAGCGGTTGGTCGTAAGCCACTATCTCAAGGTAAATCAGCTCAGCCTCCGCGAGTTTTTCAGGGTCGTCCTTGCTTACGGACAGCGCGTCCGCAAGATAGCCCTTGAGTTTCATATCGCCGGGCTTTTTTTCAAGCTCACCGCGAATCAGCCTGATGTTTCGCTCCGACTTATTCGTCTCGGCGTACGCGGCGTCCGTGTAGCCCGTGTGCATTATCTGCACGTCCGGCATACGCGACATTATTTCGCCGGGACTAAACACAAGCTGCTCGTGAATCCGTCCGGAATAGCGGACGTGCTTGCGGAATATCCGCGACTGCTCGTAGACCATAAACGTCGAACCGTCGTCGCGCAGCTGTAACCAGTCGCAGAAGAGCGCGGCAATCTGCGTATTGCGGTTCGTCTGCTCGACGCTGCGCCGCAGATTCGGCACACCCTCCGGCTCGATCCACTCGTCCGCGTCGAGAAACGCAATCCAGTTGCCGCGCGCTTTCTCAATCGCGAAGTTCTTCGCCGCCGCAAAATCGTCTATCCACGCGAAGTGGTACACCGTCGCGCCCATACTCTCCGCGATTTCCACCGTGCGGTCGGTCGAGCCGGTGTCCACGACAATCTGCTCGAACGCGATGTCCTTCGCCCACGACAGCGCGCGCTCAATATTCTTCTCCTCGTTTTTCACAATCATACACTGCGACAGACGCACGTCCGCCGCCGCGCGAATGAGGTTCGCACGGTTCTGATGACTGTTGCGGTGATACGCGCCGGGGTTCGGTCTGCGACCCGCCATAGAAAGTTCCTCCAAGTAAGAGTTGACAAATGCGGCGAAATATGTCAAAATATTCGCGAGGGGCGAGGCGGTTAGCTACACCAAGCGAAAGCGAGGTGAGAGCTTATGCGGTTGACTTTTCGCGTCGGAATCTTTACGGTTACGATTGTGATTAAGAAACGCAAAAACCGCCCCCTGGGCAGGTAGGGCGGTTTCCGCAGGAA
>JAITNK010000117.1 GCA_031290515.1 Oscillospiraceae bacterium | reverse complement strand
GCAGTGTGCGGCTGTGCTGTGCTACGACCCTGCGCGAACAGCGTGAGCGCGACTTCCGTTCCCCTTAGCCAAGGGGAGAGTGCAGAGAGGGGGCGAGCGGCGTTTGAGCCGCCCCCTCTCTGCTCCTCACCGTCCGCAGACGGCGCAAGTTGCCCGCGGCGAAACGTCCCGCGCGACCGCAGTCGCGCAACCCGCCCGCGCGTCAAAAAACGTCCCGCTCACCGCAGAGTGCGAAACACAATCCCGCGACAGCAGCCGCGCAAACCCGGCGGCGCGGCTATATTCTACCACAAAAAAAGCGCGGCTTCAATAATAAAATTCTGTTTATCAAAGTAAAAACGCTTGAAACGTCAAAACGCGTGTGTTATACTACTGTAATAGTGCGGTTTCTTTTGTAAAATACCGCCGCTTACCGGAATCCGTTTCCGGCAGGCGGAACAACCGCAGGAGGGAGGCGCGGCTTCGTGCTCGGCAGAATAACAACTTTTCTCTGGAGCTATTTCCGTACGGCGGGAATCCGCGACGTCGTTGACATACTCGTCGTCGCGTACCTGATTTACGCGGTGCTCTCCGTCATTCACAGAACGTCCGCCGGCGGCGTTATCAAGGGAATCCTGCTGGTGCTCGCCGCGCTGTGGGTCTCCTCGATACTCCGGCTGACGCTTATCGGCTTTCTCCTGCGCCAGATTGCGCAAATCGGAGCCGTCGCGCTTATCGTGCTGTTCCAGCCGGAACTGCGGCGGTTCCTCGAATCGTTCGGGGGGAGGTTCAAATTCTTCGCCGGCAAGCGCAAAGCGACCGCGGACGAAGAGATTGTCGAAACCGTCGTCGCCGCCTGCTGCGACCTCGCGCGGACTAAAACCGGCGCGCTCATCGTGTTCGAGAAAACCGCGACGCTGTCCGACTACGTCACGTCCGGAACCGTACTGAGCGCGGTGATTACGGCGGAGCTTCTCAAAAACATATTTTTTCCGAACACTCCGCTTCACGACGGCGCGGTGCTTATCCGCGAGGGTAAAATACTCGCAGCCGCGTGTATGCTGCCGCTGTCGTCCAACTCGTCGCTGCCGAAAGACCTCGGTATGCGGCACCACGCCGCCGTCGGAATCACCGAGAGGTGCGACGCGATTTCCGTCGTCGTCTCGGAGGAAACCGGCTCGATTTCAGTCGCGGACGGCGGAATCATCAAGCGTCACCTGACGCGCGAATCGCTTTTGAAGCTCCTGCGGAGCGAGCTTGTCACCGTCAAGGACTCCCGCGTCGGAACGATACGCGGCGCGCTCAAAAACCGCGCCAAAAACGGGTGAAGCGATGAGAGAGAGATTTGATAAAATCGTGCGCTCGCGGATATTCCGCATCGTAATCGCGCTCGCCGTGTCCATCGCGCTCTGGATATATGTGGAGTTTGCGGTCAACGAGGACGTGCGGCAGACGCTGCGCGACATTCCGGTCGAGTTCGTCAACGCGGAGCTTGTGTCCGACAGACAGCTCATCATCACGGACTACGGGTCGCCCGTGGTTTCGGCGGTGTTCGACGGAAGCCGCAGCGTCGTGACAAAGCTGAAACCAAGCTCGGTGCGCGCCGTCGTAGACCTTTCGCAGCTCCGCGAGACGGGATCCCGCGCGATGCAGTACGAGCTTGTGTACGACGAGAAGATAGACGTCCGCGGGCTTACCGTCTCCGGCTTTTCCGGCAACGGCTACGTCCAGCTGCATATCGAGAAGTACGTCTCCAAGACAATCGACTTCGACTATGTCTATCTCCGCGACATCGCGGCGGAAGACTACGCCGCCGGGCGCGTCGAGTTTGAAACGCCGTCGGTCACGGTTTCGGGACCGGAGTCGGTCGTCGGCGGCATAATCTCCGCGCTCGTCGAAATCGAGCGCGAAAACCTCAAGGAAACCGTCGCGTCCGTCAAGTATCCGTTCAAACTGCTCGACAATTTCGGGAGCGCGGTTGAGCTTACCCCGCTCGTAACGCTCTCGGCGGACGGCGTGTATCTGACGATACCGATAAGTATGGAGCGGCAGATTCCGCTCGAACCGGTGCTGATTTACGGGGCGGGCGCAACCCCGGACAACATTGAAGTCACCGTTACGCCGAAATCCGTCCGGCTCTCCGGCGACACGGACTTGCTCGGCAAACTTAACAGCATCAAGCTCGGCGCAATCGACCTGACCTCGTTTGACACAGAGTTCGACGGCGTACTGCCGATAATCGTACCCGACGCGCTCCGCAACATTTCCGGAGAGACGGAAGCGCTGGTTACGGTGAGATTCAAAAAAGACGCGGATATTGCGGTGCGCGATTTTGAGGTAAGCACGAAAAAGATTATTCTGCTCAACGAAACGCCGGGCTACGCGACGGACATAACAACGCCGTCGCTGACGATAAGGCTGCGGGGACCCGCAAACCGTCTCGCGCTCATTTCCGAGGACGACATAGAGCTGTCGGTAGACCTGAAATCGCTCGGCGAAACCGCGTCGCAGGTAAGTCTCCGCGTCGGCGTAAGCGTACCCGCCTGGGAGACGGAAATCGGAGCCGTCGGCAGCTATGAGCTTGCCGTCAAGCCGCTCCGGTCGTCCGGCTGATGTTCGGATACGTCAGACCGGCGGTACCCGAACTTCGGGTGCGGGAGCACGAGCTGTACAAGGCGGCTTACTGCGGACTGTGCCGCGGTCTCGGCGTGAGATACGGTTTCGCCGCGCGGTGTCTGCTCGCGTACGACCTCGTATTTCTGGAGCTGCTGCTCCGGAGGGACGCGCCGAAAACCGCGGTGCGCCGATGTCCTCTGTCGCTCCGCCGCCGCCGCTGTCTCGACTGCGGAGACGCGTCGCCGTCCGCGACCGTGATTCTCGCGTACCTCAAGCTCCGCGACGACGCGCGTGACGAGCGGTTCCCGAAGAACCTCGCGGCGCGGCTCGCTCTGACCGCGCTTTCCGGCGCGTACAAAAAAGCGAAGCGCGACGCTCCGGAGTTCGCGTCCCGCGCCGAAAATCTGCTGCGCGAGCTGTCCGAAGCGGAGTGCGGCGGCGGACCGCTTGACGCTGCGGCGGACAAATTCGCGCTGATTCTCTCGGCGGCGGTGCCGCGGTCGGTCGCGGACGGCGAGAAGCGTATACTCGAAACGCTGCTGTATCACGCGGGGCGGTGGATTTACCTCACGGACGCGGTTGACGACTTCGCGGAGGACGCGCGCCGCGGCAGATTCAACATACTCGCGGCAAAGCTCGGCGCGGAGTACGACCGGGAGCGCGTTAAGCTGACGCTCGAAGCGTCGCTCGCGATTGCGCGCTCGTCTCTGGAGCTTCTGACGGAGACGGAATACAGCCCGGTACTCCGCAATATCCTGTATCTCGGACTGCCGAACGTGCAGGAGCTTGTCTTCGCGGGACGGTATTCGGCGAAGCCGCGGCTTCGTATGACCGCGGAGCGCGGCGGATAAGCGCGGCTCCGCGCCCTCAATTTTCGCTTCAAAGGGGAACCCTGAAATATGTCTGATCCGTATTCGGTTTTGGGACTCTCGTCCGGAGCATCCGACGAAGAGGTCAAAAAGGCGTACCGCGAACTCGCGCGGAAATACCACCCCGACAATTATCACGACAACCCGCTCGCCGACCTCGCGCAGGAAAAGATGAAAGAGATTAACGAGGCTTACGACTCGATTACAAAGGGCGGCGCGGGAACGTCCGGCGGCTCCGCATACGCGCGCCAGAGTCAGAGTCAGGCGCAGGGGAGCGGCGAATACGCCGCCGTCCGAAGCGCGATAGTCTCCGGCAATCTGAGCTATGCCGAGCAGATTCTGGAGCGGCTCGCCGACCCGGACAGCGCGGAGTGGAACTTCCTTATGGGCAGTTTGTACTACCGCCGCGGCTGGCTTGACGAGGCGGCGGAGTACTATACCGCCGCCGTGCGGCTCGACCCGGGCAACGGAGAATACCGCACGGCTCTCGCTCGGCTGCAAAGCGCGGGCGCAGCGGGCTATCGTCCGGCGGGCTTCGGCGGAGCGCGCCGCGGCTCCGACTGCGACGCGTGCGATATATGCACCGCAATGATGTGCGCGAATATGTGCTGTAACTGCCGTTGAAGCGAAACCGGCGCGTCCGCGCCGCGAAAAGCGGCGGGAGCGTTTCGCACGAACGGGAGGTTTACGGCGGCACGCGTAAGCTCACGTTCTCCGCGGTCTGCGCCGCCGGTGCGGTCGTACTGCTCGTTATCGGCGGCGTTTCCCCGACGGGACAGCCCGGATTCGCGGCCGCGGCTTCGCTTTTCGTCTGCGCCGCGGCGATTGAGTGCGGATACGGCTTCGCGCTGCTCGTCTGGCTCGCGTCGTCCGCGCTCGCGTTCGCGGTACACGGCGTTATGCCGCAGGTTCTGCTGTTCGCCGGGTTCTTCGGGTACTACCCGGCGGTTAAGCTCGCGGCGGAGTCGAAACTGCGCGGAGCCGCCGTATGGCTCGCAAAACTCGCCTGCGCCGTTCCCGGCGTCGCGCTTCTGCTGTACCTCATCGGCTTGTCGCACCCGGAGCGCACGGGGAACCGCGTCACCGCGACGCTTATCGCCGCGGGACTGCTCGCCGCGTTCGTGATTTTTGACCTCGGCTACGGAAAGCTGATTATGTTTTACAGGGCGCGCATATCCCGCGCTTTCCGCCGCCGCAAGTAACTTACAGAGGAAGGTGCCTATGCTGAAATCAATGACGGGCTGGGGCGACGCGTCGGCTTCGCGCGGCGGGACCGAAGTCCGCGCCGAGCTGAAAAGCGTCAACAACCGGTATCTCGACTGCAACGTAAGGCTTCCGCGCGCGTACCTTTCGACCGAGGAAGCGGTTAAGACCGCCGTCGGACGCGTGATTTCGCGCGGCAAGGTGGACGTGTTCATCACCGTAGACGCGTCGGCGGAGGATTCCGCGCCGAAGCTGAATCTCGCGCTCGCGCGGGCGTACGTTGACGCGGCGGAGCGTCTCGGCGTACTCGGCGTTGACACGCGGCTCCGCGCGGCGGACATTCTGCGCTTTCCCGACGTTATGGCGCATACGCGGAGCGGCGACGCGGAAGAGCAGACTTCCGCGCTGATTCTCGAAGCTCTCGGCGACGCGCTGACCGCGTTCGACGCGTCGCGCCGGCGCGAGGGCGAAAAGCTCGGCGCGGACATACGCCGCCGCTCGGAGGAACTGCTGCGGCTCGTCGCAACCGTCGAGTCGCGGAGTGCGCGATCCGCGGAGGAGTACCGCGCGAAGCTCGAGGCGCGGCTCCGCGAGATACTCGCCGACCGGGCGATTGACGAGACGCGTATCGTAACCGAGGCGGCGATTTTCGCCGACAAGACGGCGGTCAGCGAAGAGGTCGTCCGGCTCCGCAGTCACCTCGGCGAGCTTGAGAGGACGCTCGGACTCGGCGAAGCCGTCGGCAGGCGGCTCGACTTTCTTGTGCAGGAGCTTAACCGCGAGGCGAACACGATCGGCTCGAAATGCTCCGACGCGGAACTTGCGGGGACGGTCGTGGACATCAAGGCGGAGATTGAGAAAATACGCGAGCAGGCCGCGAACCTGGAGTAACGCGGGGATTGAACGAGCCGCCGCCTCAGCGGCGTTCCCCGTGCGAGCTTGCGAGCACAGAGCGCAGGGAGGCTCTGCCGACCGAGCGCAAAAAAGAGCGCAGGGAGGCTCTGCCGACCGAGCGCAAAAAAGAGCGCAGGGAGGCTCTGCCGACCGAGCGCAAAAAGAGCGCG
>JAITNK010000103.1 GCA_031290515.1 Oscillospiraceae bacterium | reverse complement strand
CCGAGTGCTTCGTTCGCGCGCTCCGCCCCGCCGAGCCGCCCCGCGAGACTTTCCGCCCGCCCGCGTATCCGGTCGTAGTCCCGACCTTTCTGCGCGAGCCGTATAAGCTCGTCCCGCGATACTTCAAACGTCTCGCCGAGGTATTTAAGCACGAACCGCTCCACGCCCGGCTGCGCCGGACTTTCGGAGCCTCCGTCCGGCTCCGCGTCCCACTCGTCCGGCGCGTCGTCCGCCGCAGCTTCGTCCCACTCTCCGCCGTCTTCGCCGCCGGCTTCCGCACAGTCTGATTCGTCCGCCGGAGCGGTTTCCCGCGCGGACTCCTCAAGCTGCGCGCCGACGGCGGTGCCCGGCGTTTCGGACGCGTCCGGAGCTTCCTCCGCACCGCGCCCGACCGAAATTTTGTCCGTTTCGTCCATAGTTCCCCTTTCTCCGCTTGGTTCGCGGAACCGGCGCGCCTGTACAGCCGCCGGGATTGCCGTCGCCGCGCGCGCCCCGCGCCCCGTGACGCTCCCGCGGTACCGGAACGCGGAGCCGGGCGGCAAAGCCGCGGACGCTGATTCCGCGGCGTATGCCCGCCGTACTTTGAGTACGCCGCACACGCCGCGCCTTTCGCCCGCCGACGACCCGGAATATAGCGCGCCGCCGCGCAAAGTCAAGCCGCAAGTACAACTTGCGCACAAAAAACAGGCGGATACCGTCAGGTACCCGTCTGTTTTGCTGCGTTTATTCAGTCTGCGCGTTCCGGCCATTCCGGCCGCCAGTTATACCACTCCGGCACGTATTCCTGTTCAGAAGTTTCGCCGTTCATCGTTATCGTGACCGGTCCGTACGCCGCCCCGCCGCCTTCTATCTCCGCGAGCCTGTCCTCAATCCGCCGCGTACTGTCCGCGTTCGCGAGTCCCTCCCGCAGCGCCGCGGCCGCCTTGTCCGTATCCCCGAGTCCGGCGTACGCGTCTGCAAGCCCGATGTACGCGTCCGGGTTTTTCGGCTCTATCCGGATTACATTGTCAAACGCAACCACCGCCTGCTCAAAGTCCAGGTCGTTCAGGTACTTCCGCCCGAGGTCGAGCCATTCGGCGGCGGTCACCGGCGCTTTGCTCTTTTTGCCGCACCCGTACAGCGCGACCGCGAGCGTCAGCACGAGAATGAGCGCGGTTGCGCACGTGCGTTTCATTTTTTCCCCTCCAGATATTTCATAGGGTTCACCGGCGCGCCGCCGCGCGGTCGCAGCTCAAAGTGCAGATGTACGCCGGACGCGGAGCCGGAGCGTCCCATCGCCGCGATAACCGCGCCCTGGCTGACGCGCGCGCCGACCTCCGTCGAGACCGACAGACAGTGCGCGTAGTAAGTCAGGTCGCCGTTGTCGTGCTGTATAATCACAAGATTTCCGAAGCCGAATTCGTTCATACCCGCGAAAACCACAAGTCCGCCGTCCGACGCGTAAATCTCCGTGCCGACGGGACCCGTGAGGTCGATTCCCTTGTGGTTCTCCGAGCCGACGGCAATCGATCTGCGCCCGAAGCCCGAGGTCATAATACAGTCGTCCGGCACCGGAAGAATATAGTGCCCGAGCGAAGTGCCGGGAGCCGCGATTCCGACGCGCACAAGCTCGTCCTCCGGCTCGGACAGCGTAACGTCCGATTCGATTACATAGCCGACCTCCGCGCCGTCCCGGTACGTCGCGAGCGCGGCGACCTCGCGAACGCCGTTCCTGCCCTCCGAAACGACCGCGCTCGTCCCCTCGTACATCGAAAAGTCCTCAACGTACAGACTGCCGTAAGGCAGCTCGACGGTCGTGACCCGCCGCACCGTACGCTCCGCGGCGGCGTACGTCCGGAGCAGTTCCGCGATTTCGTCCGCGTCCCTCGGCGCGGCGTCGGACACGAACCGCCGCGAGACGGTAACGTCCGAAACAAACTCCGCCGCAACGGTATTTTCCCCGAGCATATCCGCAAGCGCGCGGCTGATTACGGCGTTCGCATTCGCCTCGCTCTCCGCCGCGCCGAGAATGACGCCGTCCGCCTCGATTACGAACGACTCCGAAACGCCCGGCACCGCGGCGATAATCGCGTTCTCGACCGTCTCTGCGGAGTCGGGTACGGCGGACGGCAAAAGCCGGTACGTTATCGCGCCGGACAGCGGCGTCTCCCCGCCGAGCAGTTCGGCGAGCAGCAGTTCCGCCGCCGCGACCGCTTCCTCCGCGTCGGCTTCGCTCGCCGCGACGGCGACCGGCGCGCCGTTGTAATACAGCGCACAGGTTGCCGCGCGGCGCGTGCTTACGGCGAAAACCGCGACGATAAGCGCGGCGGCAAACGCCGCGTGAGACAGCAGTCCGCGCCGCGGAATCCGCTTCAGCGCGCGTATCGGCGGAGCGAATATTTTATAAATATTTTTATTTATATCGCCGGTGCGAATAAGCCGTTCCCCCTCCGCCGCGCAGTTAATTATACTAATCTTACCGCAAAAAGCGCAAATTGTCAAGGTTATTACAAAAACACGTTTAGCCGGACGATTATCCGGCTAAAATATATTAACCTCCCGACCGGGCAAACCCCTCCTTTCGCCCGGATTCCGGCGCGGCGGCGGGCGTGACGCGCCCGCGCCGGAACGCCTGACAAGTTTACCGCGGCGCGGATTTAGAGAAAGGTCTACATAATGAAAGCAAAAATACGCGCAAAAATCTTTGAAACCGCAACGCTCATCGCCCTCTCCGCAACAATGCTCATAACGTCGGCGTTCTCCGAGAAACAGGCTGCCCTCGCCGAAAAAATAATCCGGCTGCACGTCGTCGCCGCGTCCGACTCGGACGCCGACCAGTCGCTCAAGCTGCGCGTCCGCGACGCGGTGCTCGCCGTACTCGCGGAGCCGCTGTCGCAAGCCGTAACGCGCGGCGAAGCCCTCGCCGCGGCGGAGCGGTTGCTTCCCGAAATCGAAGCCGCCGCGCGTGAGGAAATAGCCCGCTCCGGCTTCGGATATTCTGTCGCCGCGACACTCGAATCCGAGCGGTTCCCGACGCGCGTCTACGATGATTTTACGCTGCCCGCCGGGGTTTACGAGTCGCTCCGCATAACGATCGGCTCCGGCGCGGGCACGAACTGGTGGTGCGTCGTGTTCCCCGCGCTCTGCCGCGAGGCAGCGACGGAGGAGCAGACGGAAGCTGCGTTCTCCGCGCTGTCCGGAGGCGAAATCAAACTGATAACCGACGGTTCCGGCGGCGTAAAGATAAAATTCCGTCTGTTTGAGGGCATTTCAAAACTGAAAAAACTTCTCGGAAAATGACAGCACGTCTATAGAATAAGTCGCGGCGGCGGTCGCCGGCGAAACCGGCTCGTCTGTGTCAGCCGTCGGTTGCCGTAAGCTCCTCCGGCTCGAACACATACACCGCGTCGCAGAATCGGCAGGTCACTTCAACCGGCTCGCCTTTCTCCGCAATGTCGCGCAGCTCGGCTTCGCCGATGCCGGACACCGCGTCGCGCACCCGCTCCCGGCTGCACCGGCATTCGTACCGCGGCTCGCTCTCCGCAATAACGCGCGGCTCGAAGCCCTCAAGTACGCGGAACGCAAGTTCGCGCGGGCCGCCGCCGTCCGAAAGCACGCGCGTGACGGAACCGAGCGCGGCGATGTTGCGTTCAAACGCGTCCGCGTAATCGTCCGGCGCGCCGGGCAGAAGCCGCAGAATGAACCCTCCCGCCTGCCGCACCGAGCCGTCCCCGCCGACGAGTACGCCGAGCGCGGCGGCGCACCGCTGTCCCTCCGAAGCGGAAAGATACGCCGCGAGGTCCTCCGCGATTTCGCCGGAAACAAGCTCCGTGCCGCCGGAATATGGTTCGCCCGAACCCTCGTCGCGTATGACGGAAAGCATACCCCGCCGCCCGACGAGTCCGCCCACGTCGAGCTTGCCGTCCGCGCGCAGCGGAACGTCCGCCGCCGGGTCTCCGGCACAGCAGCGCACCGTGCCGTCCGCCTCCGCGACCGCGATAACGGTTCCGATTGCCCCGCCGCCCGTGATACGCAGAGTCAGCGACGACGACGCGTTTTTCAGTCCGGAGCCGAGCAACGCGGCGGCGGCGAGCGTCCTGCCGAGCGCGGCTGTCGCCGTGCGCGACGCGCCGTGGATAACGCGCGCCCTCTCGGCAAGCTCCCGTGACGAAACGGCGGCGACGGCGGCGAGTCCGTCGCCTGTAATGACGTGAATCAGCTTGTCCATTGTTCCCGTCCCCCGGGCAAAGCCCGTTTATTATCCGACTATTGCTCGCCCGGTCTGGCAAAGGTTTCCCGCGCTCGGTAAATTCTCGCCGCAACTCGAATTTTCGCCGTCCGCGGACGGCTGCGCCGCGCAAAGCCCCCCGCCGCAAGGCTAATACAGGTAACAGCTGTCTCCCAAAAACTCGCGGATTATCGAGCTGCGCGGTACCGTTTCGCAGTCCACTTCCTCGAAATCCGGCAGCCGCGCGACTATATCGCGCACCTCGCCGTACCGCTCGGCGGTTTCCGGCAAATGCGACAGCACCTCGATCGCCTTGCCGCGCATAGCGCAAAGCTCGTAAGCGAGCGTCGTGTCGAACTGCAAATCCGCCGTGTCCTTGAACGGCGAAATATACTTTTTCTCGCCGCGGCGGACGTTCGCCCACATTGCGAGCGTGACCTCCGCGGAGGCTCCGCGGAAGTTGCTGTCGCGGATTGTGCGGCGGATAAGCCGCGTCCAGGTGCGCTTCATATAAACCGCGCCGTCCCGCTCGAAATCCGACCGCGCGCTTATATAGAGCCTGAACGCGCCGCCGTGCCTGTCGGTTATCCTGTCGTTGAGCGCGTGAATCCCCTCGAAAATCGCGATTTCGTCGCGCCCGAGTACGAGCGGCTTCGCCCGCGCCGCGACGCGTCTCTGCATTGAGAACGAGAAGTGCGGGATAAGGATTTCGGCTCCGCCCTCAAGCTCCGAAAAATGTTCGTCGAGCAGCGTCCAGTCTATCATCTGCGGCGACTCGAAATCGACCGCTCCGGCTTCCGTAAGCGGCGCGTCCGCGCGGTGCGGCGTGATGAAATAGTTGTCGAGCGAGACATTGTGCGCCTTTATACCGCGCAGTTCAAGCTCGTCGCAGAGCCGCTTCGCCGTCGTAGTCTTGCCGGAGCCGGACGGACCGGACAGCAGCACGATCGGACTGCGCCCGCGGTTTGCGAGAATCATTTCCGCGCCGCGCGTTATCTTTTCGCCGTAGTCCGCCTCGGACTCCCCGACGAAGCCGACCGCGTCCGAGTGAACCCGCTCGTTTATGTACTCAAGTGAATATGACATTTACAGCGACCGCCTTTGCTGATATTTACCGC
>JAITNK010000094.1 GCA_031290515.1 Oscillospiraceae bacterium | reverse complement strand
GTCATCCGAAGTCCACACCACCAGCGACGCGGTCGTTCCCGAGACGGTAAACTTGCCGTCCTGCTCCGTCACTTCCGCGCCCTCGCCGAAAACGAACGTGCCGCTCGTCGCCGAAAGCTCGACCTTTTCGACGTTTTCGCCGCTTATGTTGAACGCGTACAGGCTGTGCGTCTTGCTGAAGCTCGAGCGCAGCTCGTCATAGGTCACGCCGTAAACGACCTGGCCGACGAAGTTTTCAAAGTTTATCTCTAACTCCGCCGGGACGTTTAGCTTGAAATCCGGCGGGACGTCCGCCTCGTTCGCGGTGAAACTGAACGCGTTCGCGGGAGCGGGTTTGCCCGCGCCGATTACGGCGATAACGCATACCAACGCGATTGCCGCCGCCGCGGAAATTCCCTGTTTCCAACCAAACCGTCTTGTGCTTTTCATTTTATGGTTCTCCTTAATAATTTTGTTTTGCAGTCCGCCGCTCACGCGGATTTCCTCGTTTTCGCGTGTGTACTCTTCCTTAAAGGTCATTGTAATCTCCTTTCAGCTTTTCCCGCAGCAGCGCGCGCGCACGGTGCAGCTGCGACGCTATCGTGTTCGGCTTTCCGCCGACCGCTCTCGCGATTTCCTCAATCGGCATATCCTCGTAGTAGTACAGGTGAATCACCGCGCGGTATTTCTGAGGCAGCTCCTGAACCGCCCGGTAAACGCCGTCCTCCTCCCCGCGCGCTTCGGGAGCGGGTACGTTTTCGTCAAGTCCGGTCGTTCTGCGCGTCCACGCGGACGCAAACAGCGACTTCGCGCGGTTTACCGTCACGCGGATAAGCCACGCGCGGCGGTGTTCCTCGCTCTCGAACTCCGGCGCGGCGCGCAGATAGCGCAGAAACACGTCCTGATATACGTCCTCGCTGTCCTCGCGGCTCTTCGTCATCGAGTACGCGATTCGGAACACCGTATTCGAGTATTTTTCAACAACTCCGTCGAACTCCAAGCGATTCCCCCTTCTGAGCGGCAGCCACATCAACAATACCCCGCGTGCCGTCAAAATATTGCGCGGACGGAAAAATATTTTTACCGCCGAACCGCGCGGCAAAACGCGCAAACGGCAAATACGCGGAGCATATGCTCCGCGTATTTGCCGTGCTTTTGACAGACGTTTAGCTTCCCAAATTTAACGCGGCAATCTTGTTTCTCGTATCGACAATGTCGTTTAATTTGCTGAAGCCGTAAATCCAGCCGACAAAAGGAATCGAGCACAGAATCGACCACCCGTAGTTGCGCCAGAAAAGCCTGCCTCCGGTCATCGCTTCACCGTTCAGGAAATACGTGTTGAGCCGGTATGCAAAAATAACCCAACCGGAAAAGAATATGATGCCTAAAATCGTACCGCCCTTGCTGTCGTTTGCTGTGTATCTGTCGTTTACTGTGTATCCGTCGATTACTGTGTACTTTTCCATTTTACCTCCTTTAAGTCTAAAATCTTTTATGCCTTTTACATTATAACACGAGGGGGGGGGCTGTCAAGTGCAATTCCGACTTTTTTAACAATATTTTTTCGAGCCGAGGTTTGCGGCGGCACTCCCGCGAAGTATAATCAACAAAATCTGCATTTTGCAGCTTTTTCCGGAAAAAGCGCGTCCCCAAACCCGCGCGCGACCCCCTTGACTTTTAACCCGGCGACCGCGCGGCCGTGCGGCGCAAAACGTAAAATCAGGCGCGCGGAGGGTATCCCCTCCGCGCGCTATTCGTTTCCGGCTGCCGTCTACTTTGCGAGCATTGCTTCGATATACAGCCCGATTTCGCCGAGCGAGTCCGCGCCGCCGACCGACGCGTACGCGTCCCGGTCGAACACAAGACCGCCGTCCGTCTCGAGGAACGCGAACCGCAATCCGTCCGCCAGCCCGTATTGCGCGACGTCGAGCAGCGACAGTGTCACGCCGCTCTGCTGCCAGTAAGACGTTTCGTCGTACTTCATCGGCATAAATATCCCGCGCATACCCTCCCGGAGGTTCGCGATTACCTCCGTGTCCGATACCCGGAGTCCGCCGTCGTCTATCGGACACGGGAGCAGTACGAAGACGGAGTCCCCGGCGGCAAGGTCGCCGCGCCAGACCTTTTCGACGCTGATTTTCGCTATGGCTCTGTAGTGGTCGGAGCCGTCGCCGAAGTCGAGTTTGATATTGCGTATCCGCTCGACGGTTCCGCTGAAAATATCGGGATTGAAAAAGCTGAAAAGCTCTTCCTCCGTGAGTGCTATCAGGCTGTTCGCGGCTTTGGGAATATCCGGCAGGTCGTCAACGTAGCTCGCCTTTACGCCGTCGTCCGACCGCGCGAGGGGAAACCCGCTGTCCGCGGTACCGCCGCCGTTTATCAGCGGA
The DNA here is from genome assembly GCA_031290515.1 of Oscillospiraceae bacterium. Classification (GTDB taxonomy): domain Bacteria; phylum Bacillota; class Clostridia; order Oscillospirales; family Oscillospiraceae; genus JAIRRO01. The sequence continues at coordinate 3,941 of JAITNK010000094.1, read as the reverse complement.
ATCGCGACGGCAGCCGCAGCGACCAGACAGGCGCAGGCGGCAAGCGCGGCAATGCGTTTCCGGTTAAAAACTGTTTTCATAGAAGTTACCTTTCTGTTTTCGCCCGGACGCGTCCGGGCGAGAATGTTTTCGAGCATAAGCCGCCGCGCGGCGTCGCCCGGCTCGATTTTGTCCCAGGAGCTGTGGATTCGCTCATTTTTCATTGAAATCACCGCCTAATTTTTCCCGCAGGAGCTTCCGCGCCTCGGACAGCCAGCTGCGCACCGTGGACTGCGGCTTGCCGAGCATACGCGCGATTTCGACGCACGAGTACCCCTCGTAGTAGCAGAGGTAGACGACGGTTTTGTACCTGTCCGGCAAGTCCGCAACCGCGCCGAACGTCTCGTCGTAGCCGACGTTTTCGCCACCTTGCAGGTGTTCATAGTCGTCCAGATTTTCGTGTCTGCGCCACCGGTGACGCAGCGCGTCCTTGCACGCGTTGGACGCGGTTCGGATAAGCCACGCCTTTTCGTGTTCCGCGCTCTCAAACGCGGCTCCGGACTTAATGAGCTTGACGAACGTGTCGGAAACGCAGTCCTCCGCGTCCGCCGGGTTTTTCATATACGCGAAGCAGACGCGGTAAACAGTTTTGACGTGACGTTCGTAAAGCTCCGTGATTTCCCTGTCCGTACGCAACAAAGATTTTGCCACCGAACCGCCTCCTTTCCCCGTTCGCTTATAATACGGACGAGCGCGCCGAATCGTCGGGTGATTGTGAAAATAACCGTAAAATATATTTGCGCGCGCCTATTGACTTTAACTTTTTTGAGTGTTATACTGAATAAAGTTAAAGTCAAAATTAAACCGATTGGACGGTGAACGGTTACGGCGGTTGACGTAGTACCGGACTGGATGCAGGACCTCGACGACGAGGACGTCGTCTTTATAAAGAAGTTTCTGCTCGCTTCCGGCTCGCTGAAAGAGATTGCGCGGCAGTACGCCGTGACGTACCCGACCGTGCGTCTGCGGCTCGACAAGCTCATACAGAAAATCAGCATCAGCGACGATTTCTCGAACGAGCCTTACGTCGCGCTGATTAAGCGGCTGGCTGTCGGCGAAAAGATTGATTTCGGCGCGGCGAAAATTTTAATCGCAGAATACCGGAAGCTCGGAGGCGACCGCAAATGAGATTCGTACTTTTCTTTCTCCTCGCCGTCGCGGGAACCGTCGTCGGGCAGGTCTTTCTGTCGCGGACGGAAAACCGTCTGCCCGGACTGATTCTGCCGGGTATTTCGTTCATAATCTCGTGTCTGTACGCGCTGAGCGTCGCGAACTTCGGCGACGAAACCATTGCGGTGCGGACGACGACAGCCGTATTCGTACTCTGCAATATACCGACGGCGATTCTGCTCGTGATTTATTTCGCCTGCCGCGAACGGTTCAGACGCAAGCGGGACATAGACAAAATGTCCGCGCAGGATTTGAAATAGGGGGAAGAAAGATGAAACGGACCGCTAAACCGACGGCACTGCCGTTCGCCGTGACCGCCGCGGTATACGCGCTTATGGCGCTGTGGGGGCTTTCCGGCATTACCGGCGACGAACTGGGGTACAGTATGCTGTGCTTTTTCATTGCCGCGCCCGTTACGGAACTTGTCTGCGGATTCTTTACGCGCCGGAGCGGCCTGCGGGTTCGGCTGATTTACCCGCTGACCGGACTGCTGAACTACGCGGTCGCGTTCATCGTTTTCGGCCGCGCCGGACATTTCATTCCCGGGGAATTCATAATGCTGACCGCCGCGGGCGTCGGGTTTGCCGCAATCGGCGTCGCCGCGGGGACGCTCTCGGCGAAACGCCGGCGCGCGAAATCCGCAGACAAAATGTCCGCGCGCGACCTGTGACGGACGCGTCGCGGCACACTGAAAGGCTGGGAAGAGTTTGAAGAATTATCCGGTCGCAATATTCTGCGCGGCAGTCGCGGCGGTCGTCGTCGTAATCGGCGTCAACCGGGTTAACGCCGTGCTTCACCCCGCCGTCGCAAGAACGAGTCACGCCGACTTATACGCGCGGAATTGGGAAATTGCCGTACCGAACGCGTACGCCGAAACCGAACACTAAGAATCCGGTCACAATCTCAACGGCGACGGCTGCCGTTACACGGTGTTCGCCAATAATGCGCCGCGGGCGACCGTATTCTTGAGTCAGAACGCGGCAGACATTAAAACGGAGCGCGGCGGCGCGGATTCGCCGGAGTTACAGTTAATAATCAATTTTGTGAACGAAGTCGCCGCCTCGGCGGGAGTTGATACGGAGCAGCTCCCGGACGGGACGGCGTACGGTTCGTGGACGCGGTTTACCAAATACGACAATAGCGCGCTTGTCGTCGTGTGCCTGCCGGACGACGGAATTGTGATATTCGCCGAGAGACTGATGTGACTGCCGCGCCGCGCGGCTCGTTACCGCAGTATCTCAACCGTAATTTCGTCGCCTTTTTCGGTCGGCTCGGGCGGGATTTTCGTGACGTACATACCGTCCGCGAGGAGCGCGTCCGTTGCGTGGCGGTTCGTGTGCGCTATGGGAAACGCGCTGTAGCCCTCCGGCGTTTCGGTGAGCTTTATGCGGACAATCGCCTCCATAACGCCGGTTTTGTCCGCGTCCACGCGCTCGGAAAGCGTCGCGCGAACCGTTCTGCGGACGAGCGCGGGAGCTTCGATATACGCGCCGATTATCGGGCGCACGCACCAGTCGAGACCGTTGAAGCAGGCGGCCGGCGGTCCCGCGACGTTTATGACCGGCTTGCCGCCGAGAATCGCGAGCGCAATCGGTTTGCCCGGGTACGCGGCGACTCCGTGCGCGATAAGCGTACCTTTCTCGAGCAGCTCGTGGCAGTAGTCCTCGCCGCCCTTTGACGTTCCCGCGTTTATGACGACGACGTCGCACTCCGCGAGCGCGCGGTCAAGCGCGGCGGACAGCTCGTCCCGGTTATCGCGCACTACGGGGTACGGCGCGACGTCCGCGCCCATCTCGGCGAGCATATTCGCCGCCATAACGGAATTGCTGTCAACCGACTGCCCGCGCTGCGGCACGGTGCCGAGCGGCACAAGCTCCGAACCCGTCGGAATAAACGCCGCGAGCGGCTTTTTATACACCTCGACCGTGTCAATCGCGCCGATGCACAGCGCGGCGAGCGTGTCGGCGGCGAGCTTCGCGCCGCGTTTGCCGATAACCGCGCCGCGCCGGATAAAGCTGCCCTGCGTCACGACGTTCCACCCCGAAACTATGGGACCGTCCATATCCGGGTCAAAGACCAGACCGCCGTCCGGCAGCATCGCAACGTCCTCGATTACGACGACAGCGTCAAATTCGTCGGGAAAATCGTCGCCCGTGTCGGCGCGGCAGTAGTCAACGCCGAGCCGCCAGCCGGACGCGTCGGGTATTCCGTCCGCGAATGCCGACGCGCGCAGTCCCACGCCGTCCATACGCGACGCGCGCACGACCGGTTTGTCGCACCGCGCGACCGCGTCCGCCGCGAGAACGCGTCCGCAGGCTTGCGCCGTGGGGATAATCTCCGTTTGCCTGACGGGCTGCCACGCCGCGAAGAACTTCGCCATAACTTCCGTCCGCGACGGCAGGATTACCGCTTTTTTCATATTTTGCATACCCCGATATATTATTTTTGCCGCGCCGCCGCACCGGCGGCTCCGCATTCTTATTCCGGGAAAGAGTATACCATAACTACCGGACTATTGCAAGCGCAAACCCGCGCCGCGGGTTTGCGCTTTTTAATCGTCGAAACCTTCCGCGAAACGGTGCCGCCGCACGGCTCCGTTCTGCTGCGCCAGGCTTCGGCTTTGGGGGCGTATAATGCCGGTAATGCGGGATATACCCGCGTATGTTCACCAGCCGGGCAACCGGCAAATCTTATAAGGAGGAACATAAATGCGTAACCTCAGAAAGCTGCTC
>JAITNK010000046.1 GCA_031290515.1 Oscillospiraceae bacterium | reverse complement strand
CCCCTTACCCCGGGGAACGGAAGCCGCGCTCACGCTGTTCGCGCAGGGTCGTTGCATAGCGAAGCCGCACTCTGCGCCGCGCAATTGAATACTGCGAGCGCACGGTAGTTCGAGGGGACTGCATTTCGGCGCAGGCGCGTCACGCACCGCCGTTGTGCCGAAACATCAAGCGACGGGAGGGCTTGCCCGACCAAGCGGCAAATAATGTGAAGAGTCGTCGCAGACGGCTCCGCCGCGAGTAACGTTCCGTCAGCGAACGCCGAAGCGTGAGCATACGGAACGGCAGCGGCGTTTTTGAGCCGACCCCAGTCGGCGAAAAATGTTGAGCGCAGGGAGGGCTTCGCCCGACCGAGCGGCAAACAATGTGGAGAGCCGTCGCAGACGGCTCCGCCGCGAGTAACGTTCCGTCAGCGAGCGGCACACCGCGAGCATACGGAACGGCAGCGGCGTCAAATTCGAGCTTTGCGAGAATTTATTGAGCGACGAGAGGGCTTTGCCCGACCAAGCGGTAAATGAAGGGATAAATAACATATGAAGAGAATCATCACAGCCGCGGCGGTCGTCGCCGCCGCAATCATAATGGTCGTGCTGGCGGTTTCGTCGCCGCCGAGACTGCCCGACGGTTCGGCGCAGCCGCCGACGCCGGCGGAACCGAGCGGCGCGCCCGCGTTCGCGGAGTCGCCGGAGCCGAGTCCCGCGCCGCCGCCGTCGCCCTCGCCGGAACCGTCCCCCGAGCCTACGCCGGAGCCGCCGAGCTACAGCGCGGTCATCGCCGTCGGCGGAGACGTGCTGCCTACCGGCAACATCGGAAAGAAAATCGCCGCGGGACTGTACGCCGATATTCTCGACGAGACTACCGCCGCGCGCTTCCGCGAAGCCGATATTGCGCTTATTAACCTCGAAACGTCCGTTTCCGAGCGCGGAACTCCGATTCCCGGCAAGGCGTACACGTTCCGCTCGGAGCCGGAAAACCTCTCGTTCCTGACGGACTGGCTCGGCGTTGACTGTGTCTCGCTCGCGAACAATCACACTCCGGACTGGGGCTGGGACGCGTTCGACGACACGCTTACATATCTCGACGAATACGGAATTGCGAGAATCGGCGCGGGGCGCGACCTCGCCGACGCCGCCGCGCCGTACATCGCGGAGGTCAACGGACTCAAAATCGCGATTTTCGCGGCGAATCAGGTGAACTCGTACTCCGACTGGCCTGCGACGGACAAAAAAGCCGGTCAGCTCATCTCGCGCGACGCGAAAAAGCTCGGTATCCTCGGCGAAAATATCGCGAAAGTCCGCGGCGAAGTCGATTACATAATCGCGTTTTTCCACTGGGGCATAGAGCTTGACACCACGCCGAGCAGTATGCAGACGAGTATGGCTCACGCGCTGATTGACGCGGGCGTTGACGTTGTGCTCGGCGCGCACCCGCACGTCGTCCAGAGCTTCGAGTACTACAAGGGCAAGCCGATAGCTTACAGCGTCGGCAACTTCCTGTTCAACGCGCGGAACCCGGAGACCTGCGTACTGTACATACACATCGACGGCGCGGAGGTGAACATTGAAATCGTCCCGATGAACATAAAAAGCACGCTCACAAGCATCGCGGCGGGCGACGCGGGCGCGGCGAAGCTCGCGAAGTGGAGCGCGATAAGCATAGGCGCGGTGATTTCGGAGGACGGAATGCTGTTCCCCGCGGAGGAGTGACGGCGGCGCGCGGCGGGCTGCGGTATGCGCCCGCGGACGCGGAATTCATTTCCGGCAGACGGTTAATATTGTAACATATTTATTAACAATAAAATCCTCTCTTGACATTCTTTGACCTTTGCGTTATAGTTACGTTAGCACTCGCCGGGCGAGAGTGCTAACGCGGCTCTGCCGAAATGCCTGACGTTCCGGTTACGGCTAAGCCAACGGGGGTAAAATCAATGCCTGACGCAAACCGAAAAAAACAGGTGCTGCGGGCGATTATCGACCGCTACATCGACACGGCGGAGCCGGTCAGCTCGAAGTCGCTGTCCGCGGAGCTTTCGCTCTCGCCCGCGACTATCCGCAACGAAATGGCGGAGCTTGAGGAAACCGGACTGCTTGAGCAGCCGCACACTTCCGCCGGGCGCGTACCGACTGTCGCGGCGTACCGTCTGTATGTTGATGAGCTTATGCAGCGGTACCGGCTTACGCTCCGCGAGACGGAGGAGCTTAACCGCGCGCTGCGGAATAAAATCGACGACCTCGGCAAGCTGATTGCCTACGCGGGACGCGCCGCGTCCGAGCTGTTCGGGCTTCCGGCGTTCGCGCTGACCCGACCTGCGGCGGAGACGACGGTCTCGCGGTTCGAGCTTATCGCCGTAGACCCGCGCAGTTTTATAATCGTCGCACTGATGAGCGACGAATCCGTCAAAAACAAGCTCGTCCGCGTCGTCTCGCCGATACCCGACGGACTGCTTACGCGGCTGTCCGCGATACTGAACGCTTCGTTCACCGGGCTTACCGCAGCCGCGATTAGCGAGACGCTCATCGCTTCGGCGGAGCGCGCGTCCGGCGACCGGCTCGGACTTACGGCGATTGCCGCGCAGTTTCTTATCGAGACGCTGTCCGACTCCGGCGGCGGGGAGTACGCGCTGTCCGGCGCGTCGCGCCTCATAAACTACCCGGAGTTCCGCGACCCCGACCGCGCGAGCCGCACTCTCGAATACCTGTCCGGCGGCGCGCCGCCCGGCGGCGTTATGCCGGATCCGGAGGACGGTCGCCGGGAAAAAATCTCAATCGGCACCGAGAACGAAGCGGAGGAGCTTCACGGCTCGTCGATAATCGTGACGCGGTACGCGCTCGGCGACGGAGCCGACCTGCTTGTCGGAGTCGTAGGTCCCACGCGGATGGACTACGCGCGGCTGCTCTCGCGGCTGACTTATATCGCGCGCGGACTCGCCGGCTTGCCGCCGGACGGCGGTCAAGAATTATGAATTGCGGGGCCGGCTGCGCCGCACTCGCTTTCGCCGCGGGCAGCGTCCCGGCGGCGAGCATACGGGACGGCAGCGGCAAAAAGTTTTTGAACGGCGGTTGGCTTTGCCTGCCGAGCGAATAATAAGGAGCTGATAAACTTTGAAAAAGAACAAAGGGGTTCCGGAGGAGGAACCCGAAGCCGCGCCGGACGGTGCGGCGGAGACCGAAGCCCCGGCGCAGCCCGAAACCGTCGAATCGCCGCCGGAACCGGACGCAGAGGAGCTGCTCGCCGCCGAGCGCGACAAGACGCTGCGGCTCGCGGCGGAATACGACAACTTCCGCAAGCGGTCGCGCGCCGAGCGCGAGTCGCTGTACGCCGAAGTCAGGGCGGAGACGACCGCGAAGTTCCTGCCGGTGTATGACAATCTTGCGCGCGCGATAAAGACCGGCTGTTCCGACGAGGCGTTTCTGAAGGGCGTCGAGATGACGATGACGCAGCTTAACGAAGCTCTCGCGTCGCTCGGAGTGGAGGAAATCGCGTCCGTCGGGGAGAGATTTGACCCCGCGCGGCACAACGCGGTGTCGCATATCGAAAACGCGGAACTCGGCGAACAGGTTATTGCCGAGGAGTTCCAAAAAGGCTTTGCAATAAGCGGAAAAGTTATCAGACACTCAATCGTGGTAGTGGCAAATTAGCGGCGCGCGGCGACCATTGACCGTGAGCGGGCGCGCAAGCTTTGCGAACCTTCGAGTACAGCGCGCGGGAGGGCTTTTGCCGGACCAAGCGGAGAACTACAAAATATTCAGCGACGGGCGGATTCATTCCGACCGAACGGACAATTAAGGAGGTATATTAACAATGGCAAAGATTATAGGTATAGATTTAGGGACGACAAACAGTTGCGTCGCGGTCATCGAGGGCGGCGAGCCGAACGTCATCGCGAACGCGGAGGGCGCGCGCACGACTCCGTCCGTCGTCGCGTTCTCGAAAGACGGCGAACGTATGGTCGGCGCGGTCGCGAAGCGGCAGGCGGTCACGAACCCCGACCGCACGATTTCGTCCATCAAGCGTGAAATGGGTACCGCTTTCAAAGTCGGAATCGACGGCAAAAACTATACGCCGCAGGAGATTTCCGCAATGGTGCTGCAAAAGCTCAAGGCGGACGCGGAAGCGTATCTCGGCACGCGGGTGACGGAAGCCGTCATCACCGTTCCGGCGTATTTCACCGACAGTCAGCGGCAGGCGACGAAAGACGCGGGCAAAATCGCGGGTCTTGAAGTCAAGCGCATAATCAACGAGCCGACCGCCGCCGCGCTCGCCTACGGTCTCGACAAGGAGCAGGAGCAGAAAATAATGGTCTATGACCTCGGCGGCGGCACGTTCGACGTGTCGGTGCTCGAGATTGGCGACGGCGTTATCGAAGTGCTCGCTACCGCCGGCAACAACCGGCTCGGCGGCGACGACTTCGACAAGTGCGTCGTGGACTGGCTGCTCGCGGAGTTCAAAAAGTCCGACGGCGTAGACCTCTCCGGCGACAAAATCGCTATGCAGAGACTGCGCGAAGCGGCGGAAAAGGCGAAAATCGACCTCTCCGGCGTAACTTCGGCGAATATCAACCTGCCGTATATCACGGCGGACGCGACGGGCGCGAAGCACCTCGACCTCACGCTCACCCGCGCAAAGTTCAACGAGCTTACCGCCGCGCTCGTCGAGAAGACGGTAGACCCGGTGCGGCAGGCTCTCGCCGACGCGGGACTTAACGCGTCCGAGCTTGAGAAGGTTCTGCTCGTCGGCGGTTCGACGCGGATTCCGGCGGTGCAGGATAAGGTCAAACAGCTCACCGGCAAGGAGCCGTTCAAGGGCATAAACCCGGACGAGTGCGTCGCGGTCGGCGCGGCGATTCAGGGCGGAATCCTCGGCGGCGACGTAGAGGGGCTGCTGCTGCTCGACGTTACGCCGCTGTCTCTCGGCATCGAAACTCTCGGCGGCGTGTTCACGAAGCTCATCGAGCGCAACACGACGATTCCGACCAAAAAGTCGCAGACGTTCTCTACAGCCGCGGACAGCCAGACGAGCGTCGAAGTCAACGTGCTTCAGGGCGAGCGCGAAATCGCGCAGTACAACAAGAGCCTCGGCACGTTCCACCTCGACGGAATCGCGTCCGCGCGGCGCGGCGTACCGCAGATTGAGGTCACGTTCGATATCGACGCGAACGGCATAGTCAATGTTTCGGCGAAAGACCTCGGCACCGGGCGCGAGCAGCATATCACGATTACCGCCTCGACGAACCTGTCGAAAGACGACATAGAAAAGGCGGTCAAGGAAGCGGAGCTTCACGCCTCGGAGGACGCGGCGAAAAAAGATGAAGCCGATACGCGCAACGAAGCCGACCAGCTCGTATACCAGTCGGAAAAAACGCTGTCCGAAGCGGGCGACAAAATCCCCGCGGACGACAAGGCGGCAGCCGAACTCGGTATCGAAAAAGTCCGCGAAGCACTCAAAGGCACCGACCTCGCGGCGATAAAGTCCGCTACGGAGGAGCTTACCAAGACGTTCTATGCGCTGAGTGAAAAGCTCTACGCGCAGGCGGCTCCGCAGGACGGCGCGTCCGGCGAGACGCCGCAGTCCGACGACGGCGTCGTTGACGCGGACTATGAAGTCGTCGATGATTCCGAAGACTCGCCGGATTAACGAGAGCGGAGCTTCGCTCGCTTCCGCGGGCGGGAAAACTTCTGTCCGCCGCGCAGGCGGCAAAAATAAAGGCACATAGCTGTACGGAGGGCAATTCAACTCCGCGGCAGGCATTTCGGCAAAGGCGTGTCACGCGCGCCGTTTTGCCGAAAATTCAGCGACGCGAGGGCTTTGCCCGAGGGAGCGGATAATGGCAAAGAGAGACTATTACGAAACGCTCGGCGTGGGCAAGTCCGCTCCCGCGGACGAGATAAAAAAGGCTTACCGCAAGCTCGCAAAGCAGTATCACCCCGACCTGAACCCCGGCAATGCGGAGGCTGAAGCGAAGCTCAAAGAGGTCAACGAAGCCTACGAAGTGCTGTCCGACGACGACAAAAAATCCCGCTATGACCAGTACGGACACGCGGGCGTTGACCCGAACTACTCTCAGGGCGGCGGGTTCGACGGTTTTTCCGGCGGCTTCTCCGACCTCGGCGACATCTTCGGCTCCATATTCGGCGGCGGCTCGCGGCAGACGCAGTCGCGCACCGGTCCGCGTCAGGGCGAGCGCATCGTCGTAGAGACGCAGATTTCGTTTGAGGAAGCGGCGTTCGGCTGCGAAAAGGACGTTGACGTGTCGCGCATCGACCCGTGCGACGACTGCTCCGGCACCGGCGCGCAGCCCGGCACCGAGGCGCGACGGTGCGACGCGTGCCGCGGTACCGGCGTAGTGACGACGAACCAGCGTACGCCGTTCGGCACAATGCAGTCGCAGTCGGAGTGCCCGAAATGTCAGGGGCGCGGCAAAATCATCGAAAAGCCGTGCGACAAGTGCAAAGGTCAGGGCAGAGTGCGCCGTCGCAAGACGATTTCCGTCAATATCCCCGCCGGAATCGACGACGACCAGACGCTTTCCGTGCGCGGCGCGGGCAGTGCGGGCGCGAACGGCGGCGCGCGCGGCGACCTGTACGTCACGGTGCGCGTCAAACGGCACGACGTTTTCGAGCGCGACGGCACGACCGTGCTGTACACGCTTCCGGTGTCGTTCACGGACGCGGCTCTCGGCGCGTCGCTCGACGTGCCGACGCTTGACGGCGACGTACGCTGGACGGTACCCGAGGGGACGCAGACCGGAACGCGTTTCCGTCTGCGCGGCAAGGGAATTACAAGTCTGCGCACCGGTTCGCGCGGCGACCAGATTATCACGGTGACGGTGGTCACGCCGACGCGTCTCACGAGCGAGCAGCGCGACTTGCTGCGCCGTCTTTCCGACGGCGGCGACGCGGGCGCGTCCGACAAGAAGAACCAAAAGAAAAAGTAGGGGCGGCGTATGGACGCAGACGAAAAGAGATTCGCGTTTTTCAGCCACAAAGACTGCGAGTATTTTCCGTGCCACAGGACCGCGGACGCGGAGAGCTTCAACTGCCTGTTCTGCTACTGTCCGCTGTACGCGCTCGGAGAAAAGTGCGGCGGCGGCTTCAAATACACGGCAAGCGGCATAAAAAGCTGCGAGGACTGTCTGTTTCCGCACCGCCGCGGGAACTATGACGCGGTAATCGGCAGATTCAACGAGCTTGCGGAGATAGCGAAACGGCGAGGCTGATTAGCCTCGCCGTTTCGCTTAATTATACAGGTGACGGAGCGAGCGCAGAGCGCGAGCCGCGCCCGGCAGCGCGTTATATGTCCCGCGCAATCGTATACGCCGTCTGCGTCGCGGTAAGTATGCGGCGCGGCGTGACGCAGTCGCCGATTTGATACACCTCCGGCGCGCAGTCGTAGAGTGCAAAACTCTGTTCCCGCAAGGGCTTTTGCCCCACTGCGATAACGACCGTGTCGGCTTCGGCGAAAAACTCGCCGGAATCGTTTCTGCACTTCAGCCCGCGCTCCGTGATTTCAAGCACCGACGTGCCGCGGTAAATTTTAATGTCCGACGTGTTCAGCGCGTCCTCGTGCGAGAGGAAGTCGATTCCCGCGCCGTCCGTCACAAGCGACGGCTGCATTTCGACAATCGTAACCTCTTTGCCGAGACCGTCGAGATAAATTGACAGCTCAATTCCGACGAGGCCGCCGCCGATAACCGCGACGCGCCTGCCGCACTTATCCGGCGCGACATAAACCTCCGTCGCCTCGGCGACGTTCGCGCCGTCAACGCCCGGAATTGGCGGTATCGCCGGAACCGCTCCGAGCGCGGCGAAGATAACGTCCGGCGAGAGCGACTGCGCAAGCTCCGGCGTGACTTCGGTGTTCAGCCGCACCTCGGCTCCCGCGTCGGTTACGCGTCGCGCCTGACGCGTCAGATACTCGTCGAGCCGGCGTTTGAACGGCACGTCGCGCTCGCACCGCAGTACGCCGCCGAGCGAACCGGACTTTTCGCACAAAATGACCTCGTGTCCGCGCTCCGCCGCCGTGATTGCCGCCTGCATACCGGCGATTCCGCCGCCCGCGACGAGTACGCGCTTCTTCCGCGCGGCAGGACGCGGGATTTTCGCTTCGCGCTCGAACCCGATTTCGGGGTTTATCGCACAGCGCAGACTGCGTATGCTGCCCGTGTGCTCAAGACAGGTGTTGCACCGCAGACACTTATTGATATAGAACGTGCGCCCGGTGCGCGCCTTGAGCGGCAAGTCCGGGTCGGCGAGACTCTGCCGCCCGAGCTGTACTATGTCCGCCTTGCCGGACTCGATAATCTCCTCCATTTGCTCGGCGTCGGTGAGCGCGCCAACCGCCGCGACCGGTGTTTTGACGTGTTTTTTAATCTCCGCGGCGTATTTGACGTTGATTCCGTCCTCCATAAACATCGACGGGTGCGTCACTATCATCGCGCGGTCGTCCTCGTGGTCGCCCGCCGAGATATGGATAATGTCCACCTTGCCGTCGATTGCTTCGGCGAACCGTATGCCGTAGTCAAGGTCGTAGCCTTTCGGGTTCGCCTCGCTTCCGGACACGCGGTACTCTATCGGAAAGTCGCGGCCGACGGCTTTGCGGATACTCGCGATAACCGCGAGCGGCAGACGCATACGGTTCTCAAAACTGCCGCCCCAGTGGTCGGTGCGCGTGTTTATGTACGGCGACATAAACTGCGACAGCAGCCAGCCGTGTCCGCCGTGTACCGTCACCATTCCGAAACCGCACTGCTTCGCCCAAGCCGCCGCCTTGCCGAACTTCTCGACGATTCGCAGAATCATCTCCTCCGGCATTTCGAGCACCTCGCCGTATTTGCCGTCGGCGATGTACACAGGACCGTAGAGGTCGCCGCCGCGAGCGGTATCGCGCTGCGCGTTCGCGTTTTTCATCGAGTCCGTGCCGTAGACGCTGCCGTCCGGGTACTTGACGAACCGCGCGTACATTCCGGCGTGCGACAGCTCCGCGGACGCGACGGCTCCGTGCCGCGAGACGGCGGACGCGATAGCCGCGAGTCCGGGAAGCGTACTCAAATCCTCCATACGAATCAGGAACGGATAGTGCGTGCCGGTCGCGTCCTCGACGATACAGTCGCCGACGCAGACGGACGCGAAGCCGCCGCGAGCCTTGCGCTCGTAGTACGCGACCTCGTCCGCGGACGGCAGATTGTCCTTTGCGACGTTATAAAACCCCTGCGGCGACGCGAAAATCCGGTTGCGGAACACCGCCGAGCCGATAGCGAGCGGCGCGAATAGATGCGGATAGTCCATAATTATGCTCCTTTTTGATGTAGGTTTCGCCGCCAGCGGACGGCGGCGTTTCGCTCGCTTCGGCGAGCGGAGCGACGCCTCTCGCAGTGCGGCGGTCGAAGTTACATACGAAACTCGCTGCGAAAAATAACGTCGTCCTGAATCGCGCCGGAAAGCTGCACGAAGTACGCGGAAAAACCGCCTATCCGCACGACTAAATCGGAATACTCCTCCGGAACGCGCTTCGCGTCCCGAAGTTCCTCGGAGTCCACGATGTTGTACTGTATGTGACTGCCGCCCGAGCGCAGATATGTGTCGGTGTAGGCAATCAGCTTGTCGATATTCGCGTCGTCCGACGCAATCGCCGCGGTGAATTTCTGGTTCAGCACCGACGCGTACGACACTTCCGAGAAGCCGGAGCGCAGTGCGGAAGCAAGTACCGCCGTAGGTCCGTTAACGTCCGCGCCGCGCTGGGGCGAAGCCGCGCCGTCGTCAAGCGGCTCGCGGGAGAAGCGTCCGTTCGGGAGCGCGCCCGCGCCGAGTCCGCCGTAATAATGCCACGCAAGTCCCTCCCGCGCAATCATAAACGGGCGGTACGGACTGTTGTCGTACTCGCGGATTATCGCCGCCGAGCGGTCGGACACGCGCCTGACCATTTCGTCGGCACGGTCGTCGGCGTTGCCGTACTTCGGTGCGGCGAGACAAAGCTGGCGCGTTTCCTCGTCGCCGTCAAAGTTGCGGTCGAGCGCGGCGAGCAGCTGCTCCATAGTGAGCGTTTTATCCTCAAAAACGAGCTTTTTTATCGAGGTAAGGCTGTCCGCCGCGTCGATTATCGCGCGGTCGGACACGCCGAACAGCGAATAATCCGGGTGCGGGCAGAGAACGTCCCGCCCGAGCGCGACGCTCGCCTCGAGTCCGAGCGCGGACAGGAGCGGCAGCCGCAGATAGTCCGCCTGAATCTCCCGCGCGGCGGCTCCGAGCCGGAACACGCGGTGACACAGGAACCTGTGCTGCGCGAAAAACGCTTTGTAAAGTTCCTCAAACGCCGCAAAACCGCGCGGGTCGCCGGTCTCAAGCCCGGTGAGCTTGCCGTTTATGTCGCGCCCGTTGTGCAGCGTGAGGTGGAGCAGCCCCGCGAGGTTGAACGCGGCTACGCCCTCCGCGCCGTAATGCTCCGCGCGGTTCGGCAGCGCGGGGTAGACGCAGCCGAGACTGTGCCACTCTACGGCTTCGGAGCGCGGAATACCGTCCCGCACATAGCTCTCGACGACGACTTCGTCGTTCTCGAACAGCGGGATTCCGCCGCGCGTCGCCATATTCGTGCGGATTGCCTTGCGCATTATCCAGTCCGGCGTGTCGCGGTTCCACCGCAAACAGACCGTCGGCGACGACAGCTTCAGCAGTCCGACCGTGTGCAGTATCAGATACGACAGCTCGTTCGAGCCGTCGCGGTCGTCCGCGTCCTTGCCGCCGACCATAATGTTGTTGATTCCGAAGTTTATCTGGTGCGACTCCTTCTGTGACGACGAGGAGACGAACGTCTGCGTCCCCCAGCGTCCGATGACGTCCGCGAGTTCCGACGCCAGGTCCGCGAGCGGCACTCCCGCCGCGAGGTCCTGCGTAAACAAATCGTACAGATACCGGTCGGCGCGCCCCCAGTGAGAGTTGTTCTGAATCGGGTTTTCGAGCATTTTCGACACATTGCAGACGACCATAGCCTGCAACGCTTCGCCGAAAGTCCGCGCCGGGTACTCCGGAGCGCGGCGGCACCGCGACGAGATTTTGAGCAGCCGTTCGCGCTCCGCGCCGGAAGCCGACCGCGCCATAGTCTCCGCAAGGTCGGCGTACCTGTGCGCGTGACGGATTACGGCTTCGAGCGCGATTACCGCCGATTCCCAGAACAGCGGCTTCGACGCGTCCGTGTCGCCGGACCCGCGCCACGCGGCAATGTTCGCTTCGCACTCCGCAATGTACCCGCGCAGTCCGACGGAGAGGATTTTGCGCCACGACAGCGTCGAGGTACTCTGCCCGTAAATTGCCGCGTCAAGCGTCGGGTCTTTGAGCTTCGCCGCCTCCGCGTCCCGCGCCCACGAGCCGTACGTCCGTTCCCAGGCGCGGTAAACCATATCGCGCGCGGACGTTCCGCGGAACAGAGCCGCGCTCTCCCGCAGTATGTCTACGCTTTCGCGGTCGAGCTGTACCGACGCGTCGAGCGTGGTTTCAAGCGCGCCGTCGTCGTTCCAGATTGCGGGCATATAGTCGCCGTTCACGTCGATTGACGTCGCGCAGCCGATGACGTACGGCGTCGGTCGTCCGGCGATTTCGTCGAACTCGTGAATTCTGATTTCTATATTGTCGAGCACCGCGGCGGCAAGCTTCGCGCGGCGCAGCTCAAGCTCTTCGCCGGCGGTCTCGCGCCACGACTTAACCGTCCACCGTTCCCGGTCGGCGCAGACGCGCCAGCCGGCGGCGCGCACGGCTTCGCGCCAGCGCGCGTTGCGTTCGCCGAGCTTAAGCGCGTCGATTTGACGCAGCAGGTTTTCGTTTATGTTTTGCGGCATAATAACCTCCGACGGTAATTGTTAATTCCCGGGCAGCAACTGTCTCTCCAGCATTGCGACGACTTCCTTGATGTCTATCGGCTTCGCGAGGTGTCCGTTCATACCGGACGCGAGCGCGCGGTCGATGTCCTCTTTATAGGCGTTTGCGGTCAGCGCAATAATCGGCACGGCCGCCGCGTCCGGACGCTCCGGCGCGAGCGCGCGTATCGCGCGCGTCGCTTCGTGTCCGTTCATATTCGGCATCTGCACGTCCATAAGAATCGTCTGATAGTAGCCCGCGGGCGCGGCGCGGAACATTTCGAGCGCCTGCGCGCCGTCCTCCGCCTCATCGATTCCGACGTGCGTGTCGGACAGCAGTTCGCGCAGGATCAGGCGGTTAATCTCAATGTCCTCCGCGAGCAGAATACGCTTGCCGGTGAAATCGTGCGCGGACTCGGGCGCGGCTTCGCCCTGCTGTTCAAGGTGAAGCGCGCGCGGCATCTCAAGCTCGAACGCAAAGGTCGAACCCTCGCCGAGCGTACTTGTGACCTCTATAAGCCCGCCCATTTGACGTACAAGATTCTGGCTGATTGACAGTCCGAGACCGGTGCCGCCGAAGCGCACGGAAATCGTCTCGTTCGCCTGCTCGAACGCGTTGAACAGCTTGCCGATTTGCTCCTCGCTGATTCCGATTCCGGTGTCGGTAACGGAAAAGCGCACGCGAACGCTCTCCTCCGCCTCGGAAACGTCCGCGAAGAAGCGGATTCCGCCGTCCTCCGGCGTAAATTTGACTGCGTTGCCGAGCAGGTTGATGAGTACCTGCTTCAGGCGCAGCTTGTCGCCGACCACGCCGTAGTCCGTCAAATCCGCGAAGTTGACCGCGAGCGTAATGCGCTTCTCGGCGCACCGCTGTTCGATTATGTGCTGAACCTCGACGAGCGCGGTGCGCAGCAGGAAGTCCGCGTCCGACAGCTGGAACTTGCCGCTCTCGATTTTCGCCATATCGAGCACGTCGTTCAGTATGCCGAGCAGGTGGTGGCTCGCCGCCTCGATTTCAAGCAGGGACGAGTTTTTCTTTTCAATCGTCTCGGCGCGGTGCGCGACCTCGGTCATACCGATGACGGCGTTGAGCGGCGTTCGTATTTCGTGGCTCATCCGCGCGAGAAAGTCGCTTTTCGCGACGGAAGCCGCGTCCGCCGCCTCGGTCTGTATCTCAAGCTCCTGTGTACGGTTGCGCAGTTCCGTCGTGCGGATTGAAACCAGACGGTCAAGGCGCGCGGCGGAGGCGCGCGCGCGGATAATCAGCACGATTCCCGCAATCAGAAGCACGGTCATCAGCGCGACTACCGCGAACAGGAACGGTCGCTGCGCTTTCGCAAGCGCGCCGGAATAGTCGAAGACCCGCCGCGTCCAGCCGTCCACCGTCATCTCAGCGTCGATATGGTCGAGCGCGCGGGACATTATCCACGACAGCGTCGCCCCGTCGTCGCCGGGCGCGAAAGCGAAGTACACCTCGTACGGTCGCGTCAGCACGAGATTTTCACGGTACCCGGTCTGCTCGTGATAGTTCGTAATGTCGAGCAGAATGTCGCGCGTACCGAGCAGAACATCTATGCCGCCGCGCTCCAGCGCGGTCTCGGCGGCGTGTCTGTCGGCGAAAACCGCGACGTTTTTGTGGTTCGGGAACATCGAGTAAAACGTCTCCTCGTACGCCGCGCCGGAGAGCAGCCCGACATTGAGGTACGGCACGTCCGAAAGCGTAATATCCCGGAAGCCGGAGAGCGAGACGAACGCGTAATAGTCGGTTTTATAGGGCTTTTCGGCGAACGTAAGCCGCCCCTCGAGACTTTCGTTGCGGATAACGCCGCCCAAAGCGTCCGCGACGCCGGAGAGCAGAATCTCCTCGTCGTCCCCGTTGTCCTCCTCGACGAAAACGAAGCGCATTCCGGTGATTCGCTCCGTCTCGCGGATTAAATCGACGGCGATACCCTGATACTCTTTCGCGTTTTCGTTCCAGAAGCTGACCGGATAGTC
>JAITNK010000034.1 GCA_031290515.1 Oscillospiraceae bacterium | reverse complement strand
GTTTTGCCGCAGGCAGAAAGCGCGAACGCAAGCGTCAGCGCGAGCAGTAACGCGGAAACCCTGTGCGCGCAGTTACCTATGCGGGGGGGGGGGTGATTGGCATTTTCATTCTGATAGTCTCCTTAAATAAAGTTGCAGCCGCGGGTCGTACTTTAACGCCCGGACGGCTGAAAAAATTGTAACATTTCGCCGGCGTGCTGTCAAGCGAAAAAACAGCGGCGGAGCGTAACGCTCCGCCGCTGCGCCGTGTTTTTTGCTTACCCGAGAACCTCGAGAATTTCCGGGATAACCTTGTACAGGTCGCCGACGATACCGTAGTCCGCGACTCCGAGAATCGGAGCGACTTCGTTCTTGTTGATTGCGACGATGTAACCCGAGTTCTGCATTCCGGCGAGGTGCTGAATCGCGCCGGAGATGCCGCAGGCGAAGTATATCGTCGGCTTGACGGTGGTACCCGTCTGTCCGACCTGGTGAGAATGTTCAATCCAGCCCGCGTCAACCGCCGCGCGCGAGGCTCCGACCACGCCGCCGAGACGGTCGGCGAGCTTCTTCAGCAACGCGAAGCCCTCTTCCGGAGTGTGTCCGCCGGAGGCGAGTCCGCGACCGCCGGAGACGATAATCTTCGCGTCGGTGAGCGAGACGATTTCCGTCAGTCCCTTGACGATTTCGAGGACTTTCGTCCGTATGTCGCCGTCCTTGAACGATACGCCGAGCGTAATCAGTTCGCCTTTCGCGCCGGGAACGCGCTTCGGCTTCTCCATAACGCCGGGGCGCACGGTGGACATCTGCGGACGGTGCTTCGGAATGAGAATCGTCGCCATAAGGTTGCCGCCGAACGCCGGACGCGTCTGCTGGAGCTTCTTGTCCTCGGGGTCGATTTCGAGCTTCGTGCAGTCCGCGGTGAGTCCGGTGCCGCACTGTACCGCGAGACAGGGACCGAGGTCGCGTCCGACGTGCGTCGCGCCGAGCAGGAACACCTCGGGCTTGTACTTCAGAATCGCTTCGTAGATAACCTTGTTGTAAGCGTCGGTGTTGTAGTCTTTGAGTTCGGGAGCGGAGGCGTAGTACACCTGGTCCGCGCCGTACTCAAAAATCTCGTCGGCGAGCTTGTCTACCTTGTCGCCGAGCAGTACGGCGGCGAGTTTGCAGCCGATTTCCCCGGCGAGCTTTCTGCCCTCGCCGAGAAGCTCAACCGAGACGTTCGCGAGAACGCCGTCGCGCTGTTCCATAAACACCCATACGTCGTGGTACAGGGATACGTCCACTTCGCCCTTTTTGTCCTCTTCGACGACCTCAATCGCCTTGACTTTCGCCGGGCAGGCTTCGACGCACGCGCCGCAGTTTGTGCACTTGGGACCGATGTTCGCTTTCTTGTCGATTAAAGTGATCGCGTCGAACGGGCAGGCTTTTACGCACGCGCCGCAGCCGATGCACTTTTCTTTGTTGATTTTAACAGCCACTTTTCGTCTCCTTCTATATTATGTGCTTGGCTTGCAGCTTGGAGACGAGAGACGCGGCGACCTCTTTGACGGAGCCGGTCAAAATCTCGCCTTTGCCTTTCGGGTCGGGAGCGAAGCTGCGGAGTATCTGCGTAGGCGACGCTTTCAAGCCGCAATCCTCCGGCTTGAGATTAACGTCAATCTCTGTCCAGGCGGGAATCTGCGCCTTGTAGGCGTTCTCGATTCCGTCAACGGTCATATAGCGCGGCGTGTTCAGCTCCTTGACGCAGGTGAGCAGGCAGGGAGTGCTGACCTCGACGACCTCGTACCCGTCCTCGAGCTGACGCTCGACGATAACCGAGCCGGTTTTAACCTCGCGGATTTTCTGAACGTAAGTAACGGACGGTATGCCGAGACGCTGCGCGGTTTGCGGTCCGACCTGAGCCGTGTCGCCGTCGATAGCCTGACGGCCGGCGAAGATGATGTCATAGTTTCCGATTTTGCGGATACCCGCGGCGATTGTCGTGGAGGTCGCGCAGGTGTCCGCTCCGCCGAAAGCCCGGGAGGAGAGCAGCACCGCGTCGTCCGCGCCGAGCGCGAGACACTCGCGCAGCATATAGTTCGCCTGCGGGGGACCCATAGACACAATCGAAACGGACGTGTCCGGATAGCGGTCTTTCAGTTCGAGAGCCGCCTCGAGCGCGTTCGCGTCGTCGGGGTTCAGAATCGACGGCACTCCGTCGCGGATAAGGGTACCCTTGACGGGGTCGATTTTAACCTCGTTGGTGTCCGGCACCTGCTTGGCGCATACGATAATTTTCATTGCAATTTCCCCCTTATTTCTTCAGCAGCGCGGACGAGATAACCATCTGCTGAACCTGGCTCGTACCCTCGAAAATCGTGAAAACGCGGCAGTCGCGGTAGATGCGCTCGACCTTGTACTCCTTGATGTAGCCGTACCCGCCGTGAATCTGAACCGCTTTGCCCGCGATTTCGTTGCAGATTTCGGTGGCGTAATACTTTGCCATAGACGCGGCGACTCCGGCTTCGGACGAACCCGCGTCCTTTAACTGAGCCGCGCGGTAGACAAGTTCTTTCGCCGCCTGAAGCTTCGTCGCCATATCGGCAATCATAAAGCTGATAGCCTGGAATTCAGAGATACTTTTGCCGAACTGTTTGCGCTGCTTGGAGTACTTGATTGCCTCGTCGAGCGCGCCCTGAGCCACGCCGATTGACATAGCGGCGACGCCGATACGGCCGATGTCGAGCGTTTTCATCGCGTTCTGGAAGCCGCGGTTCTTTTCGCCGAGCATATCGTCCTTATGTACGCGAACGTCCTCAAGAATGATGTCGCTCGTCGGACAGCCGATGATGCCCATTTTGTGTTCCGCCTTGCCGACGGAACCTCCGGGGAGCTTCATATCGACGATGAACGCCGAAATCCCGCGCGAGTCTTTCCGCGTGAGGTCGGTTCTCGCGTAGATGATTGACCAGTCGGCGACCGGAGCCGTCGTGATAAACGTCTTGCGCCCGTTGAGAACGTAGTAGTCGCCGTCCTCCGTCGCCGTCGTAACCGTGCCGCCCGCGTCCGAACCCGCGTCCGGCTCGGTGAGCGCGAACGCCATAATTCCCTTGCCCGTCGCGACCGGGACGAGATACTTCTGAAGCTGCTCCTCCGTGCCGGCGAGCATAAGCGGACCTCCGCCGAGAGAGTTCGGAGCCGAGACCCAGATGTCCGTGACCGCCGAAACGCGGCCGAGCTCCTCGAGTACGATGACGTAAGAGATGTAGTCGGAACCCTGTCCGCCGTACTGCTTCGGGGTCTTGATGCCGAAGAAGCCCGCTTTGCCCATTTTGGCGAGCAGTTCCGGCGGGTAAACGCCGGTCTCCTCGATTTCGTCGAGGATGTCCTTCGTCAGCTCAGTTTCCGCGAAGCCGCGCGCGAGCTGACGAATCAGTTCGTGCTTTTCCGAAAATACCATTGCTGTCCTCCTGTTGTTATATGCGGCGCGCGGCAGACGGACGAAACCGCGCCGCGCTTAAACGCGCGCCGCAGCAGTCGCCGCTTGTCCGCCGGTGACCGTCGGTGTGATTATCCGCGCGTACGCGGGGCGTTATGTATATTATAGTACAATTGCGAAATAAAAAAATAATTTTGTTTGATAATTTTACTTGAAATCATTCATAATTTATGCTAAATTATAAAGGAACGCATACAGATTTATGCGTAATACTTTGAATACTGCCTACGGCAGGGTGTGAGGTTCGGTTTATGAGTGCAACTTTATTTGATTACGAGTGGCAGTTTCTTCTGCAAATGGTGTCGCGTATTAACTATGCGGAGACGTATATGGACACCTGCACGACGCTTTTGCAGCAGATTAAGACGCTGATTCCGTACCACAACGGAATCCTGTTTCAGGCGGCGCGGGAAAACGGGGACGTCCGGCTCGGCAGCCCCGTGACGACGGAGCAGGTCAACGACGAGACGGATCACCTGTTCTTTACCGAGGGCAACTATCCCCACTGGAACGAGTTCATTATGTCGCCGTACTCGACGGTGTTCCGGCAGTCCGACCTCATTCCGCAGGAGAAGTGGGAGAGAACGCGCATTTACCGCGAGGTGTGGGAGCCGAAGAACAACTACTGGGGGCTTTTCGCGTCGCTCGTCCACAAGGACACGCCGCTCGCCGTGCTCGGGCTGCTGCGCGGGCGCGACCGGGAGGATTTCTCCGCGCGCGACCTTTATATAATGAACATACTGAAAGACCCGCTCGAGCGGAAGTATTACAGTATACTCGAACACAACCGGATCGCGTCCGGAAGCGCAGTATTCAACGAGCGGATTCTGCGCGCCGCGGCGGACTATAACCTCACGAAGCGCGAAACGGAGATAATCGCGCTTACCTGTCAGGGCAAGTCGAACGACGAAATGTGCCGTCTGCTTTTTATCACGCACGCGACGCTGTCGAAGCATTTATCGAACATTTATGCGAAAACTAAGGTGCGCAACCGCACGCAGCTGTTCGGACTTTTCAGCAAAGTGTAGACACCGGCGGATACGCGGATAACCGCTGCGGAGCCGCGCGGGCGCGGCGTCCGGACGCGCGCGGTCAAAATTTTCTCTTGCGCCGGGACTTCAATAGTGCTATAATGCCTGCGAGCGGTGCGGTGAAGCCGTGTCTGCTTGCCTAATTTGCGGCGTTTTTTGCGCCGCCCACACTGAGGAGGAATACTCTGTGGCTATCGAACTAAAGGGCAGCAAAACCTGGGAAAACCTTCAGACGGCTTACGCCGGGGAGAGTCAGGCGCGCGTCAAGTACGGATACTACGCGTCGAAAGCGCGGAAAGACGGCTATGAGCAAATCGCCGACCTGTTCCAGCTGACCTCGGACAACGAAAAGGAACACGCGAAAATCTGGTTCAAGCTGCTGCACGGCGGCGACGTGCCGGACACGCTGACAAATCTCGGCGACGCGGCGGCGGGCGAGAACTACGAGTGGACGGAGATGTACGCCGAATTCGCGAAAACCGCGGCGGAGGAGGGATTTTCCGACATTGCCGCAAAGTTTAAGCAGGTCGGTAAAATCGAAAAAGAACACGAGGAGCGTTACCGCAGGCTGATTTCCAATATCGAAACCGGCGCGGTGTTCTCCCGCGAGGGCGACACCGTGTGGATTTGCGCCAACTGCGGACACCTGCACGTCGGGAAGAAGCCGCCGGAGTTGTGTCCCGTCTGCGCGCACCCGAAAGCGTACTTTGAGGTAAAAGCGGAGAACTATTAAAAGTCGGACGGCGGAGGTCAGACATTTTGTCCCCCGTCTGACCTCCGTTCTTTCAATCTACATACTACATACATTTAAGGAGTATCACACGGAATGAATTCACCCAAGGAAGTCGCGGCGAACTACGTTCAGATCGGCGTCGCGAAAACAAAACTGCCGGTTCCCAAGATGTTTATTCTCGCGGTGCTCGCGGGAATGTTCATCGCCCTCGCCGGAGCCGGAGCGACAATCGCGGGGGTTACGGTACAGTCGGCTTCGCTCGCGAAGCTGCTCGGCGCGATGGTGTTCCCGGCGGGACTCGCGATGGTGCTCGTCGCCGGAAGCGAGCTTTTCACCGGAAACAACCTGATTATCATCTCCGTACTCGAAAAGCAGGCGAGGCTCTCGAAAATGCTCGTAAACTGGCTCGTCGTGTACATAGGCAACTTCGCCGGCGCGGTTATCGTCGCGTGGCTCGCGGTTCGCGGCGGCACGTTCGACCTGTTCTCGAACGCCGCGGGAGTCGCGGTGGTCAAAGCCGCCGCGGGCAAGGTCTCGCTCGGCTTCGGGGACGCGGTCGCGCGCGGAATCCTCTGTAATTTCCTCGTGTGCATTGCGGTCTGGATTTCGTTCGCCGCGAAAGACGTAGTCGGGAAAATCATCGGACTGTACCTCCCGATAATGCTGTTCGTGCTGTCCGGGTACGAACACAGCGTCGCGAATATGTACTACATCGCAGCCGGAATCTTCGGCCGCGGCAACCCGTTCTACCTGCACGACGTTACCGGAACGCAGCTTGTGAACCTCAACTGGGGCGGAATGTTCGCGAAGAACCTGCTGCCGGTTACGCTGGGAAACATTATCGGCGGCGTTGTGTTCGTCGGCGTTTTCTACTGGTTCGTATATTTGCAGGGAGCGAATCCCCCGACCGACGGGAAAAAGCCGGTAAAGAAAAAGTAACGCCGCCGCGCGGAAAAAGATTGACAGCCGCGCGGGTGTGTGTTAAAATGCTACTCAATTCGTCTGACAAACGAACAGCCCGCCTAACAAACGGGTATCGGTACTCAATATTGTAAAGAGGACGCTGTATTTCGGCAAAGGCGCGTTGCGCGCCGCCGTTTTGCCGAAGTTTAAGCGACGGAAGGCTCCGCCGACCGAGCGCATAAATACGCGTCAACCCGGGTGGCACCGCGGAAGTATTTGCTTTCGTCCCGGGGGAATTACCGTTACGGTATTTCCCCCGGGTTTTTCGTTTCGCCCCGCTGCAACCAACCCGCGCACAACTAAACGGAGGTACAGGAAATGCTTAGAACACATACTTGCGGAGAGCTTCGGCTGACTGACGCGGGGGAGACGGCGCGGCTTTCCGGCTGGGTCGATACGATTCGCGACCACGGCGGAGTCAAGTTCCTCGACCTGCGCGACGAGACCGGCGTGACGCAGATTGTCGTCCACGACGACGCCGCGCTCCGCGGAATCACGCGTGAAAGCGTGATTTCCGCCGCGGGAACGGTCAGACCGCGCGACGCGGAAAACGTCAATCCCGCGCTCTCGACCGGCTCGGTCGAGCTGTTCGCCGACAGCCTGGAGCTGCTCGGCGCGGCGCGCGCTATGCTGCCGTTTGAAATCGGCGAATCGACCGCGACGCGCGAGGAAGTGCGTCTGCGGTACCGCTATCTCGATCTGCGCAATCCCGAGGTTCACGCGAACATCAGGCTGCGCGCGGAGGTCATAAAGTTCCTGCGAGAACGTATGGACGCGCTCGGCTTCACGGAGATTCAGACGCCGATACTGACCGCGTCGTCGCCGGAGGGCGCGCGCGACTTCATCGTGCCGTCGCGCAAGCACAAGGGCAGGTTTTACGCGCTGCCGCAGGCTCCCCAGCAGTTCAAGCAGCTGCTTATGGTAGCCGGGTTCGACAGGTATTACCAAATCGCGCCGTGCTTCCGCGACGAGGACGCGCGGTTCGACCGCAGTCCCGGAGAGTTCTATCAGCTCGACTTTGAAATGAGCTTCGCGGAGCAGGAGGACGTGCTCGCCGTCGGAGAGAGCGTGCTGTATGACACGTTCACGAAGTTCGGCGGGGAGAAACGCGTGTCGCCGCGGCCGTTTCCGCGCATAACGTACCGCGACGCGATGCTGCGCTACGGCACCGACAAGCCGGATTTGCGGAATCCGCTCGAAATTTGTGACCTGACGGACTTCTTCGCGAACGCAGGGTTCGCGGCGTTTCGCGGAAAGCCGGTGCGCGGCGTCGCCGCGGACTGCTCGGGTCGTCCGCGCTCGTTTTTCGACGCGTCGCTGAAGTACGCGCAGAGCATCGGAATGGCGGGGCTGGGGTACCTCACATACTCGGACGGACAGTTCAGGGGACCTATCGAAAAATTCCTGTCGCCGGAGCAGAAGCCGGAGCTTATCGCGCTTACCGGACTGTCGGACGGCGAAACGCTGTTTTTCATAAGCGACGCACTGCCGCAGGTCAATAAATACGCCGGGCAAATCCGCACCTGGCTCGGCGAAAACCTCGGGCTTATCGGCGGAAACGCGTTCGAGTTCTGTTTCGTCGTCGATATTCCGATGTACGAGCCCGACGAGGAGACCGGGCAGCCCGCGTTTATGCACAACCCGTTCTCGCTGCCGCACGGCGGACTTGAGGCGTTGCAAACGCAGAACCCGCTCGACATTTTGGCGTATCAGTACGACGTGGTCTGCAACGGCGTCGAGCTGACCTCCGGCGCGGTGCGTAACACCGACACGGAGCTTATGAAAGCCGCGTTCGCCATAGCGGGATACGACGGGGACGAGGTGGAGCGGCGGTTCGGCGCGCTCTACACCGCGTTTTCCTACGGCGCGCCGCCGCACGCGGGAATGGCTCCCGGCGTAGACCGCATACTGATGATGCTGACGGGCGCGGAATCGATACGCGAGGTCGTCGCGTTCCCGCTCAACAGCGAAGCGCGCGACATTCTGCTCGGCGCGCCGGGCGAGGTTACGGAAGCGCAGCTGCGCGACGTGCATATAAAACTGAGATAAATTTGCGGCGGCAGGAATTTAGGCAAAGGCGCGCAACGCAGCCGTTTTGCCGAAACATAAGCGACGGGAAGGTTTTACCCGACCGAGCGGTAAAGAGGAGCGATATTTATGATAACGACCGAGGAGCTTAGGAAAATTGCGGGGCTTGCGAAGCTGTCGCTTGACGGCGCGGACCTCGACGCGCTCGCCGCCGACATCGGCGGGGTCATTGATTTTGCGGACGCGGTCTCGCGCTGCGACCTCACGGACGCGGATCTGACGGAGTACGACGAGGACTGCCCGCTCCGCGGGGACGAGGTGCGCGCGAGCCGTCCGGTTGAACAGATACTCGCGAACGCCGCCGAAGCGAGGAACGGCTACTTCATCGCGCGGGGAAAGGGCGGCGTTAAGTGAAAACTATTGCCGGAATATCGGAGCTTCTGCGTTCGCGCAGAGCGTCCGCAGCGGAAATCGCCGCCGACTGTATCGCCGCGGCAAAGGCGAAAAATCCGGAGCTTAACGCGCTCGTCGCGATTACCGGGGACGAAGCCGCGCGCGCCGCGGAAAAAGCCGACCGTATGCTCTCCGCCGGGGACGCGCCGGAGCTTTGCGGAGTGCCGTTTATATTGAAGGACAACATTTCGACCGCCGGAATCGCGACGACCTGCGCGTCAAAAATGCTCGAGAACTATGTGCCGTTCTATGACGCGGCGGTCTGGGAGTCGCTGAAAGCGCGCGGCGCGGTTATGATAGGCAAGGGCAATATGGACGAATTCGCAATGGGCAGCACGAACGGGACGTCGTACTTCGGACCCGCGCGAAACGCGGTGAATCCGGCTTACGCCGCGGGCGGAAGCTCCGGCGGAGTAGCTTCCGCGGTCGCGGCGGGTCTCGGCGCGTACGGAATCGGCTCCGACACCGGAGGCAGCGTCAGACTGCCGGCGTCGTTTAACGGAGTCGCGGGGCTGAAGCCGACTTACGGCGCGGTCTCGCGGTACGGACTCATAGCGTACGCGTCGAGCCTCGACCAGATAGGACCGATTGCGTCGAACGTATCCGACCTTGCGGTCGTGTTCGACGCGATAACCGGGCGCGACGCGCGCGATATGACGTCCCGAGACGCGGAAACCGCGTCGGACAAGCTCGCCGGGGGAATCCGGGGAATGAGAATCGGTATAGCCGACGAGTTTTTTGAAAACCTGTCCGGCGAAATCGCGTCCGCGCTTGAGGACGCCGCCCGCGCGCTCGAAGCCGCGGGCGCGGTACGCGTGTCCGTAAAGTTCCCGCGGCTTCGCGA
Source organism: Oscillospiraceae bacterium (assembly GCA_031290515.1). Taxonomy (GTDB): domain Bacteria; phylum Bacillota; class Clostridia; order Oscillospirales; family Oscillospiraceae; genus JAIRRO01. The sequence goes on along the minus strand of JAITNK010000034.1, from coordinate 10,783 downwards.
CGCGCTTCCCGCGTACTACGTCATCGCCTGCGCCGAAGCGAGCTCCAACCTCGGACGGTACGACGGACTGCGGTACGGGCACCGTGCGGCGGAGAGTGCCGACCTTGAGGATTTCGTGGCGCGGACGCGCTCCGAGGGTTTCGGAGATGAGGCGCGGCGGCGCATTATGCTCGGCACCTATGTGCTGTCCGCGGGCTACTACGACGCGTTTTACAACAAGGCCCTGCTGATACGCCGCGCTGTCCGCAACGACTTCCGCCGCGTGTTTGAGACTGCCGACGTTCTGCTCACGCCGACGGCGCACGTCACGGCTCCGCTCGTCGGGGCGGAGCTTTCGCCGACCGAGACGTACCTAACCGATATATGCACCGTGCCGGTCAACATCGCGGGCGTACCCGCGGTCTCGGTGCCGTGCGGAACCGGCAAAAACGGACTGCCGATCGGAGCGCAGCTTATCGGCAGACATTTCCGCGAGTATGAGATACTGCGCGCCGCGCTGGCTGTCGAAGCCGCGTACGGAGGTACCGCGATATGAAATACGAGATGGTAATCGGACTCGAAACGCACGTCGAGCTGTCCACCGCGACCAAGATTTTCTGCGGCTGCACGACAAAGTTCGCGGGGGAGCCGAACGCGCACTGCTGCGAGATATGCACAGGTATGCCGGGAAGTCTGCCGTCGCTGAACCGCGCGGTCGTAGAGTACGCGGCGACGGCGGGACTCGCGCTCGGCGGGGACGTGCGCGAGAAAAGCGTTATGGCGCGCAAGCACTACGTTTACCCGGACCTGCCGAAAGCGTATCAGATTTCGCAGTTCGACCTGCCGCTCGTATCCGGGGGAGGAATGACTCTCTCGAACGGGCGGCGCATAAACCTCACGCGGATACACATCGAGGAGGACGCGGGCAAGCTCGTCCACCGGGGCGCGAACGTCGCCGTGGACTATAACCGCGGCGGCGTGCCGCTCATCGAAATCGTCACCGAGCCGGACTTCCGCGACGCGTCCGAGGTGCTCGAATATATGGAGCGGCTGCAAACGACGCTCCGCGCCGTCGGCGTGTCCGACTGCCGTATGCAGGAGGGCAGTATGCGCTGCGACGTGAACCTGTCGCTCCGGATACCCGGCGAAACCGCGTACGGCGTGCGCAGCGAAACCAAAAACCTCAACAGCTTCACCGCCGTCGCCGACGCGATACGCACCGAGTACGCGCGGCAGTCCGAAATCCTCGGCGCGGGCGGCACGGTCGAGCAGGAAACGCGCGGCTACGACGCGGACAGCGGCGAGACGCACTCCCTGCGCAGCAAGGAAAACTCCGACGACTACCGCTATTTCCCGGAGCCGGACATTGTAACCGTGCGCCTGTCGCCGGAGGAAATCGAGCGGCTGCGCGGCGCGCTGCCGGAACTGCCGGACGCAAAGCTCGCGCGGTACGTTTCCGTGCTGCAAATCCCGGAAGCCGACGCGAAACTGCTCACCAAATACCGCGCGGTGTCCGAATACTTCGAGCGCGCCGCCGACGGAATCGCGCCGAAATCCGCCGCGAACTTCATCATAACCGTTATGTTCGCCGAGATTCAGACCGAGGCGGAGCGCGAGAACTGGAACCCCGCCGTCTCCGCCGCAAACCTCAACGGACTGCTCAAGCTCACCGAAGCGGGGACAATCAGCCGCGGCACGCAAAAGCGCGTCTACGGAGAGATGTCCGCAAGCGGGAAGCCCGCCGCGGACTTCGTCACCGCGGAGGACACGGCGCAAATCACCGGAGACGAGCTGCGCGCGCTGTGCGAAAAAGCCGTCGCGGAGAACGCGAAATCCGTCGCCGACTACAAGTCCGGCAAGGAGAAAGCCCTCAAAGCGGTCGTCGGCGCGGTAATGCGCGAAACCAGGGGGCGCGCGGACGCGGTTCTCGCCGAAGCTATTATTCTCGCGGTAATCGCGTAAACGCGCGGAAAAATGTGGTTACAAACCGCGGTTACGGGCGAAAATATACCGTATATTGTGACGCGAAAAAAATTTCGTCATAAATATAAAAATTTCCTCTTGCATTCCGCTTCCGACTATGCTATTATATCCAAAGAAGCGAAAACCCGCCGCCGGAAGTTCGGAAGTCCCTACATAACGGCGGCAACAAATTCTGCCGACCCGCGAAACACGGGCGGCATAAAAAACGAAACAAAAGGAGAGAACTCAATGAAAAAGATTCTCGCAATCGTCCTCGCCGTCGTCCTCGTTACGGCAATGGCAATCCCCTTAGCGGTTTCGGCAGCGTCTTACAAGACCGTTGACGAAGCGGCGACCGCAGTCGGCTTGACCGACGGTTCCGTGTATGCTGCGGACTATGTTGCAACGTCGCAGGCGCAGGTTGATTCGTTCACCGCAATCCTCAAGGACACGTTCGGACTGACCGACGACACCGCAAACTTAGGAGAGGGATATACCGCTCCGAAAGGCAAGTTCGCACTTCTCGATTGGACGGCTTTCCAAATGGCGGGAACCTGGACGTTTTATGTTGACAAAACCGCAACCCCGGTAGCCCCCGCCGAGCCTACGCCTGCCGAGCCTGACCCGGGCGAAATCGCTCCCCCGGTTACAACCACCCCGGACACACAGCCGGCGAATCCCCCGGTGCAGTCCCCCGATACGCAGCCCGCGAATCCGCCCACGCCCACCCCGGGAGTCTCTGTACCCACTCCGGAAGCTCCGGCAAGCACCGCGGCAAAAGAGCTGACGACCACGGTTGACGGACTGAAGTTCACCTTTACCGGACTTCAGAGCAACTGGTACAACTTCGACATCGGTCTGATTTTCGGCGCGGCTGGCGGACCGTACACCTACGCGCTGTACTTCGATAACGGCGCGACCGTTACGTTCGGTCAGAAAACCACCGTTTCCACGGTTGACGCGACGACCTACGAGACGACCACCAAAGACTACTCGGCGGGTCAGACCGTTACCATTAAGTCAATCAACGGCAGCGGCGTTACGCTTTCGGACAGCAACACCGTGACGTTCGTTCTCGCGTCCGACCCGGGCAACTTCGTCGGAATCGTCGCCGACACGCCGCTCTCCGCGTTCCCCGGAACGATTGCGGACGTTACCGTCGCGGCTCCGTCGAACCCGCCCACGGGCGACGCGCAGATTCTGCTCTTCGCGGCACTCGGTCTCGCCGCGCTCGCCGGAACCGCGGTTGCGGTCGCGAAAAAGTCCAAGTCCCGCTAAGCGGTTTACCACGGCAGTAAACAGTTGAGAACAGCCGCACACTATCCGGAAACAAGATAGCGTGCGGCTGTTTCCTTGAAATCCTGCGGATACGCTGAATTTATAAAGGGGAAATAAAATGAAAAAGAAGCTTAAGTCTGCCGCGGCGGTTGTACTCGCTCTCGCGGCGGGCTTTATTTTATTCGCGTGTTCCGGCGGCGGCACCGGCAATGAAGGCGGACAGGTCGATATAATCGGCGAAGAGTTCGCGTTCTCGTTCAGCGAGCGTCCCGACCTCACGGTGACTGTGCGGAACGCGTACGCAAAGTATACATACGGACCGTTCTTTATGAACCAGGGCGTTGCGGCGTACACGGTTTTCATAGACGAAGGCGGCTCCGTGAAGTTCTCGCAGGAGGTGACGCTCACCAAGGTTGACGCGGCGACGTACGAGGTGATTTCGGGTCCGGTTCCAGCGGACACGGAAATCACGATTTCGGACATTAACGGCTACGCGCTGTATTTCAGCGGCGATTCCGGCGACTTCGCGACGTTCGCGCTGACGAGCGACGAGGCGTACTCCGGCACGGCGGCGACCGCCGACCGCGTCCTGGCGGACATCGCGAACAACGTCTCTATGCGGCAGTACGCCGGCGACGTTGCGTTCGCGTTCCCGGAGCTTCCGGGTACGACGGTCTCGGTCACGAACGCCGGAGCGAAGTATTCATACGGCTTCTCGCAGTTCGGCGCGGGGCAGATTTCGTACACGGTTTACGTCGGCGCGGGCGGCACGGTGACGTTCTCACGCGATACGACGCTGTCGTTCGTGAACCTCGAGACGTATGAGCAATCGACGCGCACGTTCGCGGCGAACGCCGTGAATCCGGTCGCCGATATTTCCGGCGGCAGTCTCTACTTCACCGACGCGGCGGGCGACTACGCGACGTTTGTGCTCGACACCGACCCGGTGTTCGGCGGCGGAATCGGCGCGGCAGACCGCGACATAAAGAATATCGCGAACAACGAGTCGCTGCGCGGCTATGTTGACGCTACGTTCGCGTTCGCGGGGTACCCGGACAATACGCTGACAATCAAAAACCTGTGGTTCAAATACACATACTCGCTCGAATCGACGTTCGATATGACGACGTACGCGCAGACGTTCACCGGCAACTCGTTCTATACGCTGTTTATCGGCGCGAACGGCACGGTGACGTTCTCGAAAGCGGCGACGCTCGAGTTCACGACATACGATATGACGACGTTTGTGCCGAGCACCTCGACGAAGCAGTTCGACGCGAACCGCGCCTATGCGGCGGCGGACGTTTCCGGCGGCAAGCTCGCGTTCCCGAACGGAGACTATGCTACGTTCGCGGCGGAGAACGACCCGTTCCTCGCGCAGGGAATCGCCACCGCCGACCGTGACAGCAACAAAATCGCAAACAACGCAGGGTACTTCGTCTACCCGGACGGACCCGTTACTATCGGGTTTAAGGAAAAACCGTCGCTCACCGTTACGGTATCGAAGCTCAACACGCGCTACGCTTACGGCGAGTTCAACATCTTCGGAGCTACCGGGCAGTTCTACTACACGATTTTCGCCGGAGACGGCGGCACGGTGAAGTTCTCCGAGGACGCGGATCTCATATTCAACGACGCGGTGACGTACGCGCAGACGACGAAGCGCCTCACGGCGAACACGGTGTACCCGATAGCGGAAATCTCCGGCGGCGTGCTGTACTTTGACGGCGAGGGCAGCGACTTTGCGATTTTCGCCTCCGACAAAGACGCGACGTATATCTCGATGCTTCCGGCGGCGAACGGCAACTACTCCGACCTTGCGAAATAACCGCAGACTCACAGACAATAACGAACGCGGACTTTGCAAAAAGTCCGCGTTCGCGTGAGGTGAAGCTATGATAATCTGGATAAACGGCGCGTTCGGCTCGGGCAAGACGACGGCGGCCTGCGAGCTTGCGCGACGCGTACCTGGTGCGCGCGTGTTCGACCCGGAGAACATCGGGTACTTCTTTCGCCGCAACCTGCCGCCGGAACTTACGAAGCCGGATTTTCGCAGCTTTCGGTTGTGGCGCGCGTTCAACCGCGATATGCTGCGGGCGTACGCCGAAGGTTTCAGCGGAGTTATAATCTGCCCGATGACGCTTACGAATCCGGCGCATTTCGACGAAATAATCGGCGAGCTGCGGCGCGGCGGAACCGACGTGCGGCACGTCATACTGTCCGCGAGCCGCGAAACGCTGCTCCGCAGACTGAACAAACGTCTGGCGCGCGGCGACACGTTCGCGAAGTCGCAGATTGACGTTTGTTTGCAAGCGTTCGCGGCGGACGTTACCGAGGGCAAAATCGAGACGGACGCGCTCGGCGACTCCGAAGTCGCCGAACGTATCGGCGAGGTCTGCGGAATCCCGCTGCCGCCGGACCGCCGAAGCGGACTGCGGCGGCGGCTCGACCGCGCGGCGGCGCAGATTAGGGTAATCAGAACCATATTTAAGCCGTGAAATGAAATACCGCGGACGCGCAAGCGTCCGCGGTATTTCGCTGTGACAGCGGCCGAGGTCAGGCACTTCGGCAGACCGTCTGAGGACGGCGTTCGCCAAAACCTGAGCGCGAACGGGGCTAATACACCGCCGGTTCGGGCGCGGAACCGACCTCCTCCGCCGCCTTTACAATGTCGATTGCGCCGTCAACGACGGAGATTGTTATCGTGTCGCCCGCCGCGACGCTGCCGTCGAGCAGCTTCTCCGCGGCGAGGTCTTCGACCGCCGCGGAAATCGCGCGGCGCAGCGGTCTCGCGCCGTACACCGGGTCGAAGCCGCGGTCGGAGAGCATATCGACCGCATCGTCGTCGAACCGCATCGTCACGCCCATATCCGCGACGCGGCGGCGCACCGTTTCGAGCATTCCGACGCTGATTTTGCGGATGTCGCCGCGTGAGAGCTGGCGGAAAACGATAGTCTCGTCGATACGGTTCAGGAACTCCGGCTTGAACACGGTTTTGAGGTCGCTCATTACGGTGTCTCTGATTTCGCCGTTTTCGGAAAGCTCGTCCGCGCCGTCGCCGGAGAAGCCCATACGCTTGCGGCGTTCCGTGATATTGCGCGCGCCGACGTTCGAGGTCATAACGATAATCGTATTCTTGAAATCGACCTTGCGCCCCTGACCGTCGGTGAGAATGCCGTCCTCCATTATCTGGAGCAGTATGTTGTACACGTCCTCGTGCGCCTTTTCGATTTCGTCGAATAGTACGACGGAGTACGGGCGGCGGCGCACTTTCTCGGTGAGCTGACCGCCCTCGTCGTACCCGACGTAGCCCGGGGGAGAGCCGATCAGCTTCGACGTGGTGTGCTTTTCCATAAACTCGGACATATCGACGCGCAGCATCGCGCTCTCGTCGCCGAACATCGCTTCCGCGAGTGCCTTGCAAAGCTCGGTTTTGCCGACTCCGGTGGGTCCGAGGAACAGGAACGAGCCTATCGGACGCTTCGGGTCTTTAAGCCCGACTCTTCCGCGGCGAATCGCCCGCGCGACGGCGGAGACCGCTTCCTCCTGCCCGACGACTCTGTTGTGCAGCACGTCTTCGAGCTTCAGAAGACGTTTGCCCTCGTCCTCGCGAATACTCGTAACCGGGATTCCCGTCCAGCCGGATACGACGGCGGCAATGTCCTCCGCGCCGACGAATTCGCGGATTTCCGTCTTCGCGCCGTCCCAAATCTGACGCTCGGCGGTGATTGTTTCCTCAAGCCGCTTCTCCTTGTCGCGCAGCTGAGCCGCGCGCTCAAAGTCCTGACTCTTGACCGCCTGCTCTTTCTCCTGATTCAGCTTCTCGCGCTGAGATTCAAGCTCGCGCAGGTGCGGCGGAACGCGCAGTCCGTTTATGCGCACGCGCGACGCGGCTTCGTCCACAAGGTCGATTGCCTTGTCCGGAAGATAGCGGTCGGAGATGTAGCGCGAGGACATAGTGACGGCGGCTTCAATCGCCTCGTCGGTGATTTTCAGCTTGTGGTGCGCCTCATACCTGTCTCGCAGACCTTTCAGTATCGCGACGGACTCGTCCGGTGACGGTTCGTTCACCGTCACCGGCTGGAAACGCCGCTCGAGTGCCGCGTCTTTCTCGACGTGCTTGCGGTATTCGTTCAGCGTCGTCGCGCCGACGACCTGAAGCTCGCCGCGCCCGAGCGCGGGCTTTATAATGTTCGCAGCGTCGATTGCGCCCTCCGCCGCGCCCGCGCCGATGATTGTGTGAAGCTCGTCAATGAACAGGATTATGTTCCGCGAGGACTTCACCTCGTCGATTGCCGCCTTTATGCGTTCCTCGAAGTCGCCGCGGTACTTCGTCCCCGCGACCATTCCGGTGAGGTCGAGAGACACAACGCGCTTGCCCTGCAACATCTCCGGCACGTCGTTCGCGATGATTTTCTGCGCGAGACCCTCGGCAATCGCGGTCTTGCCGACTCCCGGCTCGCCGATGAGCACCGGATTGTTCTTCGTGCGGCGCGACAGAATCTGAATCACGCGCTCGATTTCCGGTTCGCGCCCGATGACCGGGTCAAGCTCGCCGTCCGCCGCCGCGTCCGTAAGGTCGCGCGAGAACTGGTCGAGCGTTTTCGTCTCCTCGCGCTCGCGTACGCGCCCCGCGGATTGTTTTTGAGTGAAATCGCCGTTCTGAAAGACGTTCAGAATGTCGGTGTACAGCTTGTTAAGCTCCGCGCCGGACTGAACAATCAGCTTCGCGCCGACGCTGTCATACTCGCGCAGAAGTCCGAGCAGCAGATGTTCGGTGCCGATAAAGCTGTGTCCGAGACGGTTGGACTCCATATGCGCGAGCTCGACAATGCGCTTCGCGCGGGGGGTCAGCCCCTGCACCGGAGCTTCGCCGCGTCCGCCGCGCCCCACATATTTTTCGATGAGCGAGAGTACAAGCCCCGCCTCAAGTCCGTTCTCGCGCAGGGTTTTCGCGCCGATTCCGGAACCCTCCCGCGCGAGTGCGAGCAGCAGATGCTCGCTTCCGACATACGCGTGTCCGAGTTCGCCCGCCGCCTGCTGCGCGAGTTCGAGCGTCCGCACCGCGCCGCTTGTGAATTTGTCGCCGCTTCGTGCCGCCATTTATATCGCCCCCTCAAATATTTTGATTTCGTCGCGGATTTTCGCCGCGGTCTCGAAGTCCTCGCGCGCCGCCGCGACGCGCATATTCTCGCGCATAACGTTCAGTTCGCGACGGCGGGACAGTTCCGCGTCCGCCGCGGGCTGCGGTTCTGCGGACGGTTCCGCGGCGGGGAACAGCCCGGATATGTCCGTTCTGCGCGGCGCAAAAGCGAACATACCGCCGGAGAGTTCGCCGAACATTGCGCCGGTGAGCGACGGCATTTTCGGGAACGCGGAGAACGCCGCGAACCGTTCGGCGTCGCCGTCAAGTTCCGCGCATCCGGCGCAGAGATGTAGCTCCGTAACGTCGCCGTTGACGTTTTGATGAAGATGATAAGTCGCTTCGTTATTGCATTTCTGGCATTTCATAATGTATGACTCCTTTCGGGTTATCGGATCAGGTTGATAAGAATCTGCTTCAGTATTGAGGCGCGGAGAGCGTCGCGCGCGTCCGGCGGAACTTCTTTCAGTGCATTATTCCCAACCGCCGCGAGAATCAGCCGCTCCGTAAGCTCGCCGACCGAGCCGTTCTGCCGCAGGTTGGCAATAAGCGCGGCGGCGGTGCGCGGGTCAACCGAGTCGCCGAGCGCGTTCACCGTGTGCATAACGAGCCGGTCCGGCTCGAACACGACGCGGCGAATCCGTATGTACCCGCCGCCGCCGCGGCGCGACTCGACGATATAGCCGCGTTCCGGCGAAAACCTCGTCGTGAGCACATAGTTAATCTGGCTCGGTACGCAGCCCATACGGCTCGCAAGCTCTGCGCGTCCGAATTCGGCGAAACCGGCGTCGCCGTCAAGCAGCGCGTCTATAAACCCTGCGATCAGGTCGCTCATTCCCATATCTAACCACTCCAGACTGACTTTGACTAACTTTGACCTTAGTTGAATGATACAATAAATGCGAATGATTCGCAAACCTGTAATTTGGCGTTAATTGACCGGTGCGCGCCGAAAAAAGCCGCAAATCTATGAAATGCTACGGATTTCGCAGATTTACTCTAAATATCAAAAGTTTTGCTATTGCGGAAAAAGACTATTGCGCATATTGGAAAAGTGTGTTAAAATTAAATATCAAAATATCAAAGGAGAAATTTCAATGTCAAAAGCATACGATTACCTCAAAAAAACCGGCACGTTCTACATTGCGACGGTTGAGGGCGACCAGCCGCGCGTCCGTCCGTTCGGAGGTCTCGCCGACATTGACGGCAAGACGTACATTACGCTCAACAAGACGAAGAAAGTCTTCGCGCAGCTGATCGCGAACCCCAAAGTCGAGCTGTGCGGTATGTACGAAGGTTCAAACTGGGTTCGAATCTCCGCAAAAGTCGTTCACGACGATTCGGACGCGACCCGCGCGAAGGTTCTCGAGCAGAATCCGAACCTCGGCAATATGTACAAGGCGGACGACGGGATTTTCGCGGTGTTCTACCTCACGGAAGTCTCGGGCAAGGCGGAGTCGTTCGGCGGAGCAATCGAAGAGTTCTAAGCCGACCTAAACGAAATACGGCGCGTTACACTTGTAACGCGCCGTATTTCGTTTACGTCTACGGTTTGAGCTTTAAGATGACCATTATCAGAAAACCGAAAATCATAAATACGCCTGCGAGGTACGCGCAGATTATAATCACTTCTTTTGCGCCGCGCTTCGAGCCGTCGCTGCGGTCGCGCGACTCAATGTACTCTCCGCCGTTGCGGCGCAGGTCGCGCACGTGAAACACCGCGGAGAATCCGAAGAGGAGCGCGTTGCCGAGATACCTGAAGAACCAGAATAGATTTTCGCGGAAGCTGCTGCGAACTTTCGCTTCGCCGGCAGCTTTGACAGAGGTTTTCGCCATAACGGACACTTCCTTTCATAATGAGCGGATTACCATTCGCCGCTTATCGATCATACATATGAATACCGTTAAACACCCCCAGCACAATTGTGGCCGCGAGAACGACCCCAGAGGATACTCAGGAAAATAATCAGACCTTTGCTCATCTGTGGCTTCGGAAACATAATGTACCCTCCTTTCGTCCGGCATCTTTTATACGTTCATTCTACCACCGGTACGGCTGAATGTCAATAGAAAACTGCAAAAATATCGCAAAATACCTCAAAAACCGCCGCGCGGTGCGCGGACGCGCGAATCCGCAATTCGTGCTTGCCATTCGCCGCGGCTTGTGGTATAATGTAACAAATATGTACGTCGGAAAGCTGTGAGCGGGCAAATACTGCGCTCGCCGCGTCCGCAGACGCGTTCCCCGTGCGAGCCCGCGAGCACGGAGCGAAGCCGGAATTCATTTCCGGCAAGCGGCGCATACTGCGCTCGCCGCGTCCGCAGACGCGTTCCCCGTGCGAGCCCGCGAGCGCGGAGCGAAGCCGGAATTCATTTCCGGCAAGCGGCAAATAATGAAAGGAAGTAATACAAAATGGGAGA
>JAITNK010000003.1 GCA_031290515.1 Oscillospiraceae bacterium | reverse complement strand
CTTGCGGCGACTATGCAGGAACGCCGGTTTTATTCCTGCAAATCATATTATACGAGGAAGAAATGATTATGGAAAACCGCAAACCGCTGACTTGGAGCGAGTACCGCAAGACACTGAATCTTTCCCCGCAGGACGAGGCGGAGATTGAGCTTGAGAAAAACGTGATAATCGCAATCGCGACGGCTCGTGCGCAGCAGGGTCTGACGCAAAAGCAGCTCGCGGAGAAATGCGGGCTGTCGCAGTCCGTCATAGCGCGGCTCGAACGCTCCACGCACTCCCCGCAAATGAGTACCGTGCTGCGCGTGCTGAAACCGCTCGGTTACACAATCGCCGTTGTGCCGGACTCTCCGACGCCGGGCGGTCGCTTGTAACGAGTATGCAACTGCCAAATGTGGAAAATATCCTGCGCGATGATTCGCGTAATTTCACTTTGCGCGTTCTCGCATATCGCAGCCTGAACGGGAACGAATTGCGGTTCGCGCTTCGCGAGTGGTTGCGCGCAAACCGCCGGAAGACGATTCCACACAACAAAACCGTCACAGTATATTCATCGATTGGGAATGACGGCGCAAATCCGCTATGAACCGCTCGGCTTCTTCCGGCGATTTCAGCGTAATCGTGCGCCTGAACGCGCCGATTTCGACGGCTTCGGAATCAAGGTCTCGGCTTATCCAGTATTGCAACGCGCTTGATACACGCCGCCGCTCACGAAACGCGGCGGCGCGCCGTTTAATAATAGCAAACATTACGCCTCCTCCTTGTTATTCGGCGGGTTCGGTGTCTGTTTCCGTTTCGAGAGCCGCCATATATGTACCGCCTCCGGCTTCGCGCAGCTGATTGTTTTCGAGCTCGAGCTGCGCGACGTTCTGCTGCCAATCGCCGCCGCCAATTTCGCGCGTGATTTGCTCATGTGTCTTAAAGCCCCGGTCAACCTGCATAATCGCCGCTTTCGCTTCCTTTACAGGGTCAAGCTGTGATTGTGTCGGTCCTATCCATTGCGCCCCGCTCCACGCCGCTCTTACGCGCGGGTCGGTGAAGAAGCCCGGCGCTTTGACGCGCCCGAGCGCGACGGCTTCCGAAAGCCACAGCTCGTATACCGGCTGACAGAAATCGTCGCGGAACCACGCGCGGTACATCTTGAACGCTTCCCACGCTTCGAGCAGCGCGCCGCGAGCCGCCGAATACGAGCTGTTGAACTCTTTCACAAGCACGTCGTAGGGCTGTTCTAAAGCCGCGCCGACGAGCTTAGACATCGTTTTGATAAACATCTCAAAGCTCGCGGCGGGAATGTTCGGCGCGGCGAGCGTTACCGTTTCGCCGGGCTGCAAATGCTCGACCGTGCCGGGTCCCATATTGTACTCGTTGGGATTGCGCGGGGTGTTCCCCGCGTCCGCGAGCGTTCCCGAAATCTCTCCGGCGAACACATCGCCCGAGCCGACCTCGTTCAGCGGAATCAGCGTCGGATCGGTTTGCGTCTCAATGAATGCCGTGAAGAACGACTGCACGACCGCCGCGACGAGCTCCGACTCCGTGAACCGCCGTATTTGCAACAGCACCTCGATGATCGGCGCGAGGAACGGAACGCCCCGGTACTGTTCGGGGCGTTCGCTGTTCATTATGTGTAAGATGTTCGGCAAGCCTGTTTTCGCGCCGTAGGCTTCGACGCGCGCCCATTCCGTCACCGGCGCGACGATCTGCCCGGGGTATGTGTTCCGAATCCAGTATCCCCGAATGTCGCCGTCGTTCTCTACCTCCACGCCGTCATAAATGCGGTTTTTGTTCTCCAGATTCACGCCGTCCGTAATAATCGGCATAATCATCGCCGACGTTCCCGACAGCGGCGTACTGATTCGGTCAGCCTCGATGATGTGCAACCGCAGGCTGTACGGATTGAGCGGCGTTGTCTTGCGCCGCTTGATGAGCGCGAACACGTCGCCGGATAAAAGCCACGAGGTCATCGCGAGCTGCTGCATGGACGCGAAATTGTTGATACCCGTCGCATCGCAGTTTGTTTTCTTCTCCGCCCACAACGCGAATTCGGATTCTGTCGCAAGCTGCCACGCTTTGGCGGTTTCGGCGGTGAGACCGAGCGCGTCCGCGTCAATCGAGGATTTCAGCTGTAACCCCGTTCCGATGACGTGCGTTCGGTTCGTCTTAATCGCCGAGGTCGCCAGCGGGGACGACATATACAGCATACGCGACCGCTGACGCAATCGGGCGTTATTATAGTTGATGTCCTCGTTCGGCGACCCGCTCACCGCGTCGAACCCTTTCAGCGCGCGCTTCGTTACGGACGCGCCGGCTTCGCTGTACCCTTTTGCTTGCGGTATCACCGTCGCGCGGGCGTATGTGTCAGCCATAAAATCACCTCGAAAAAATAATTACGTAATTTTACGCAAAAAATACTTGACATTACGTAAAATTAAGCGTATAATGAGAAACAGAAAGGGGGAGTTGCAGTTGAAACCGTCAGAGTTCGTCCGGCAGATAAAGAAGAAAAATTTTAGGTTCGACCACCACGG
>JAITNK010000101.1 GCA_031290515.1 Oscillospiraceae bacterium | reverse complement strand
GGCGGCGGCTTCGCCCGACGGTCTGCGGATATTATCCCTCAGGCGCGAAGGGCCGCTGCGGTATATCAGCATAAACAGGGTTAATATCCGCCTGCGGATATTATACCACAGGTGCGAAGTGCCGTTGTGGTATATCAGCTTAAACAGGGTTAATATCCGCTTGCGGATATTATACCACAACATAACAAAAATGCAAACCGAATTTTCGCGCCGCAGGACGCGAAAACGGCGGACGGAAAATCCGTCCGCCGCACCCCGCCGCGCACGCCTACCGCGACTTCGGTATAATCAGCATCGCGCCGGCAAGCTCCGCGCCGTCCTCTATCGCGTTCGTCTCGCGGACTATGCCGCGCGTCGTGCCGTAGCGTTTTGCGACGCTCCACAGCGTGTCGTCCGGTCTCGCCCGCGCGAGTATGACCGACGGGCGCGAGTCGGCGGGGCGCGCGCCGTTTTCATCGACGCTTACGGAGGAAACCGGAGAATACGTCGTAAGTCCCGCTCCGGCGACCCGGATTTCGACCGGCACGCGAATCTCGACGCCGCCGTCCGCCGCGACGCCGTACAGGTCGCGCCCGGACGACGCGGTCGCCGTGTACTCGCCGTCGGAGTCGAGCTTAATCGGACATACCGCCTCGAATTTCTGCGAAACGGAGCGCAGTCCGCCGTCCGTGTCCGAATAGACCGCGCCGACGGTTATCCTCGTTTTGACCGCGGTTTCGCCGCCGGAGCGCGTCACCTCCGCGGCGGACGACCGCGCCGACAGCGAGATGACCCGCGCGACGCGCTCCGCCGTAAGGCAGCCTCGAAGTACCGTCTGATACGTCTGCGGCGCGGATACGGCGGCGAACGTCTTAGGCTCGCATACCGGCTCCGCGGCGAACGCCGTGCCGTAAGCGTCCGAGGCGTACGGCAGACTGTACTTCGTCGTCGCGACAATCTGACCGACGGCGTGGATTTCGATGTTCAGCTTTTTCGCGTCGTTTTCTGCCGCCGCATCGACGTAAGCCCCCGCGACGAACGGAATAATCTCGAACTCGCCGTCCGCGTTCGCCGAGTCAAGCTCCGCGATTTGCGAGAACTCCGACGCGAACGACAGCGCGTCCGTTTTGCCGTCGTCGGTCAGATACAGCAAGTCTGTGTGCGCCGTGCCCTTGAAAACCAGTTTCGAGCCGACGACCCGCGTCTCCTCCGGAACGAGCGTCACGCGGCTCGTCAGAATCTCGCGCAGAGAGTTTGCGGAGGGCGGTACGGCGACCGTGTCCGTAACCGTGAACGTCTTTTCGCGCACCTCGCCCGGCAGGATAAGCTCTGCGTTCGCGTTGAGCAGCTCTATGCCCGGCGCGTCCTCGAGACCGGAATTCGTCGGGACGTCCGCGACCGCGTCGCCGTAAGCGGAGATTGTCCCGGCGACGACGGCGCGGAACGACAGCTTGCGCGGGTTTACGATATTCGCGTCCGCGTCGTCGAGCCAGACGCGGGCGACGAGCTTCGAGGACGACGTGATTTTCGGGTCGGAGACGGCGAGCGTAAACGGCGTTTCGAGCGAAACGCGCCGCGCCGCTCCGCCGTCCTCCGGAGCGTAGAGCGCGGCGGCGCGCACGACTCCGGAGACGACGGCTTTGCCGTCCTGCGGTTCTTTCGAGCGGATAAATACCTCCGGCTCGGCGTGGATAACGCGAAGCGCGTCCGGCAGCGCGTCCGGCACTATGGCGTCCTGCGATACTTCCGCCGCCGCGTTCGACCTGTGAAGCAGCTCGGAGTAATTCAGCCGCTCGCGCGAGAAATTATAAACCATAATCAGTCAGCTCCTTGCAAATTTGCTATGACTGATTATATTCGGGATTTTGCCGGGTAGAACAAGCTATTTCGGTTTTGAAACGCGCTTCCGCCCGATAGCGGCGAGCGCGGAGCGCGCGTCGCGCGGCTTAGCGTAAAACGAGCAGCCGCCGCGCGTTTTCAGGCAGAATATGTCCGACAGCGCGTGGCACGCGGGTCTGCCCTTAGAATCGAGGTGAAACGCGAAGCAGTCCACGCGCGCGTTCTCGCGCCCGGGCAGGAAATAATACTTTTTCCTCGGCATACGCGTTACCTCAGCGCGCCGACGGGCGACGCGGTCATACCGAGCAGCTCCGCTTTCCGCGCAGCCGTAAGCCGGTCGAACTCATCCTCGGCGCAGTCGGGGCAGAGCGTCGAGCCGTCCGGCTTCAGGTACAGCAGCTCGCCCGCGTAAACGTCGCAGCCGCAGTCCGCGACGACGGAGCGCGGCTCGGCGGGTTCGGGAGGCGGTTCCGGCTCCGTGCGGAATTTGTTCGCGAACGGCCAGAACTCCATCCAGCTGCGGCGTTCGGTGCGCTGCACATACTCGGTGCAGCCGTCTATGGGGCAGGGTCGGCTCCGGAAGTTCATAAGCGTGAAGTCGCAGGTGTCGGTGAATGTGCTGTAGAATTTGCAGTCGCGGTTTTCGCAGATGTACTTGCTCATAGGTGTTCTCCTTTTTAATAAAGATTCACCTATATAGCGAGTTCGGAAGCGGAACGGCGAAAAAAATATTGCATTTTTTCAGCCGATGCGTTATAATTGTGAAAAACCGCCAAAGGCATACAAAAAAAGGGTACTGCATTATGGTAAAACTTCTGCCGCGAATCACCGCGGAACTTCGTTCGGGAGAACCGGTCGTACTCTCGATTGTCACCGAATCGCAAGGCTCCACGCCGCGCAAGCCCGGTTCCGTTATGGCGACCTTTTCCGACGGTTCGCACTTCGGCACCGTCGGCGGCGGCGCGCTCGAATACGAGGCGCAGCGCGTCGCGCTGTCTATGGTTTCGCGGGACGACGAAACCGCGGCGCAGACGCTCGGGTACAGCCTTTCGACCGACGAGACCGGCGACATATGTATGATCTGCGGCGGCGACGTGATGATTCACTTCCGCCGGTTTGAGCCGGAGGAAGCGAACGTCCGCGCGTTCGGTGCGATTCTCGCCGCGCAGGACGGCGAAACCGCCGTCTGGTTCGGACTGCGCACCGCGGACGGCGCGGACTCGCCGCCGGAGCCGCTCACGAAAGCCGCGCCCGGCGACGTAACACTGCGGCGAATCGCGTACTACTCCGACGCGGACAAGCTTATCACGATTCCGCTCGGCGGCGCGGGGCGCGTCTATATTTTCGGCGGAGGACACATCGCGCGCGAGCTTGTGCCGGTGCTGACGCGCGTCGGCTTCGCCTGCACGGTCTATGAAGACCGCGGGGAGTACGCGAAGCCGGAGCGGTTCCCCGAAGCCGAGGTCGTCTGCGCCGACTTTAAGCGTGCGTCCGAGCATATAAAATTTGCGGAGGACGACTACGTCGTAATCGTCACGCGCGGTCACAAAAACGATTTCGACGTGCTACGGCAGGCGTTGCCGTCGCCCGCGGGATACGTCGGCTGCATAGGCTCGCGCCGGAAAATCGCGATACAGAAGCAACGGCTCGAGGAAGACGCCGGGCTTGCGCCGGAGGCGGTTTCCCGGCTCGTGAACCCGATAGGTATCGACATCGGCGCGGAAACGCCGGAGGAAATCGCGGTCTCAATCGCCGCGGAGCTGATTTGCGTCCGCGCCGGCGGCGCAAAGTGGAAATAAGCCGCGGCAGTTGAATTCGGCATTCCGGCAAAGGCGCGCCGCGTCCGCCGTTTTGCCGGAACACCGGGCTGAGCGGTTAACAACAAAGAAAGACACGCCGCATTGCGGCGTGTCTTTCTTTGTTGCAGGTAACAACTCTACGAAGCGGAGATATTATCGAAGAAGCCCGCTATCGCTTCCGCGTTTGCGGTTACGCCCATACCGAGAACGACATATACGCCCGCCGGATTCGGGGTAACGAAAATGTCCAGCTCTATGTACGCGCCTTCCGCGCCGTCGTCGAAGAGTCCGCTGATGTTGAAGCCGCTAAGCCCGGAGACGGTGATGGCTTTCGCGTCGATAGGCGTGAAATCTTCGCCCGCGCCGAATCCGGCGAGGAAGCCTTCAAGCACCGCGTCGGTCAGCTCGTCGAAGTCGAGCGACGCGAAATCTTCCGGCGTAAGCAGGGCGAAGTCCTCCAGACCCTCGGCTTCGGGCGAAGCGTACATCGCGATTATGATTGAAAGCGCCTCATAATCGGAACCCATCGCGCCGAAATCAACGGTGAATCCGGAGGATGCGTCGAAGCCCATAGTGTCGAGGAACGCGTCGTCGAGTTTCGCGACGCCGTCCGGCAACGTGAACTTCAGACCGATTTGTCTGTTCGTGAACACGGTGCCGCCAAGGTTCCAGGTTCCGCGCGCGAACGAGCCGTCGGGAACCGGGGAAGGGGCGGGAGGGGTTGCTTCGGGAGTCGGCGACGGTGCGACCGGCGAGGGTTCGGCGGAGGGTTCGGCGGAGGGTTCGGCGGAGGGCGTAACTGAATCTTCGTCGTCCTTGTCTTCGTCGTCCTTGTCCTCGTCGTCCTCATCATCCTCGTCGTCTTCGTCGTCGCTTTTGGAGCTTTCGTCCCCGTCGTCCTTAGCGCAGGAAACGAGCGTGAAAGACAGAGCGAAAACCATTGCGAGCGCGAGCAGTATTGCGAGCAGTTTTTTGAGCTTTGACATCGGTTTCTCCTTAAAATTTTCATAGTATCATCGTCGTTCGTCATAATCAGACAAAACACGACTTACATAATAGACCGTTTTTCCGGCTTTGTCAAGAAAAAACTGTAATCCGGGGAGAGGGATACTATACCGCGCCGTCACGTCGCGTGCGCCGCGAGCCACCGGGCTGCTCCGTCCGCGTCGTTCGCGCCGATAACCGCGGTCGCGGCGGCTTTGACCGCGTCCTGCGCGTTAGCGGTCGCGTAAGCCTCGTCGCAGACGGCGAACATCGGCAAATCGTTCAGATTGTCGCCGAAGCCGACGACGCGGTCGAAACCGTATTTACGGCGCAGCGTCTCAACGCCCGAGCCCTTGGACGCTTCGGAGCTGAATACTTCGAGCAGCCAGGTCGATTCCGTGTAGGTGTTGCGGTAAAACTCCACCGACAGCAGCGGATTTTTGCGAAGCTCCTCCGCGAGCGGCGCGATTTCGCCGCGCTCGCCCATAGCGGAGAGATACATCACGCCGGACGAAAGCGCGTACAAATTATCGGTCGGAGTGAACACCTTGCCGTACCGCGCGCGGCGCAGTTCCCGGAATTCGCGCATTGCGTCCGTCTCGCTCCGCGGGTCGTAGTACACGCGCATCTCGGAGCCGGACAGCGTATAGACGAGCGGCGGAACTCCGGCTTCGCGCGCAAGCCGCAGCGCGCCGGACAGCGCGCCGAGGTCTATATACTTCGTGTCGAGATACCGCTTCCCGCGCGTATCGTACAGCGTAACGCCGTTGCTGAGGCACACCGGCAGACGCAGGTCGAGCCGTTCGAGTATGAACTTCGCGCTGTATTCCGTGCGCGCGGACGCGACGGTGAAATGTACGCCGCGGGCGATGAGCGCGTTAAGCGCGCCGACCGTGAAGTCCGACAGCTCGGCGTTGTTGTCGAGCAGCGTTCCGTCAAGGTCGGATATGTACAGGGTTTTAGGCATTGCTTGCTCCTTGCCGCTTGCCCTCCGCGGCGCGGAGCAGTTGCGACAGCGACGATGACAGGGCGGTTTTGCGTACGCCGCACCGCGCGGACACAGAGTCAAAGCTGCCGTTTTCAATGAACGCAACGGCGGGACAACCGCCCGCGCAGAGTGTTTTGAATGCACAGACGCCGCATTTTTCAATCTTGCCGCGCCGAATGTGAACAGCCTCGACGAATTTTTCTAATTTATTGCCGCTTAAAATACCGGCGATTGATTCGCCGAGTATGTTTCCGATAGCGAAGCGGTCGTCGGTGAACATCTGACAGGGGAAAACGTTGCCGTCGAGCGCGATTCGCAAGCCGCACCTTACGTCACCGTTTTCGGCGTTGTAGGCGCAGCCTACGTCGGCATTGTTGAAATCATACAGAATTTGCGCGGAGTGCGTTTCATTCCAGGTATCGAACGCGCCGATTACGTCGGGATAGTTCAAGTATTCGCCGGTTTCGAGATAAGCGTCAAACGAGCCGCCCCCGGACTCGGTTTTGCGGAGGAGGGCAACACTGATTGCCGCAAGCTCATTGTCCGGAAACTCTCGTTCAAACGTAGAAAGGAAATCGTCAACCCGCGAAATATTACCCCGGTGGAGGTTGACGCGCGCCGTTATATTTCCGTTATATCCGAGCTGCTTCGCGGATTTTATTCCGGACGTGATAAGGTCAAAGTTGCCTGTTCCGCGGGTTGCGTCGTGGCTTTCCGCGTCAAACCCGTCAAAGGTGATTTGCAAATCCGGCTGAAATTCCAATATCAGCGGCATATTCGGCGGTTCAAAGCATTTGCCGTTGGATATAACGGAAAGCTCAACGCCGAGCCGGGACGCTTCGCGGAAAACGCCGCGTATATCCGTATGTAAAAACGGCTCGCCGCCGGATACGGAGAGTTTGTTGATTCCCGACGATTTCAGCTGCGAGAAGAGACTTATCAGCGTGTCAAGCGACAACTCGCCGCCGCCGTTAACAAGTTTTTCGTTGTAACAATACGGACATTTCGCGTTGCAGCTGCCCGTGATTTCTATGTACGCCGAACTAACGCTGTTCATCGCGCGCCTCCGTAATAATACCGATTTCCAAAAACTGATTGCACAGTATTTCCGCGTCCGCGCGCAGCTTTTCACGCCCCGCGCCCGAACCGGCAAAAAGCGCGGCGTACCGCTCCGACGCATCGTCTCGGCTCACGCCGTCGCAAACGTCGTAAAACGCGGACGCGGTGCGGTTGAGGAGGTGCGTTTTACCGCTGTCCGGGTCGGACAGTATCACGTCGGTTTCGCTGATTTTATCTGACAGCACGTTTTGTTTGCGGTACAGCATTATAATATATCCTTTCTGTTTACACTGCGGGCGGAAACAGAAGTTTCCGCCCATAGCGCGCCATTGCCTACGGCTCTAACCGTAAATGCCCATAAAATTGCATTCGGCGTCAGTGAACGGCGGAGCGACGTTGTACTGGTGCTGCGCTACACAGTAATTCACAAGATTGTTGAATACAGTTATGTTTACGCAGTTGATGGCACCAGACGTGCAACCTGCCGTGGGAGCGACCGTGGCATCGATTTCGGCAAGCTGTGCTTCCGTCAGCGTACTGGTGACGGGTTCCTGATAGGTATCGGAAGTCATAGATTTTCTCCTTTCTTTAATGTGCCGGATCCGTAAACGCCTAACGTGGTGCAGGCACTGGGGGTGAGCGGCGGAGAGTAGATGTGTTGCGCCGCGCAGTACGTTAGCAGGTTGTTAAATGCCGTTAGGTTTTGGCAGTTAAGCGTAGCTACCGCACAGTTTGCCGTGTCTTCGATTTCGGCGAGCTGTTCTTCCGTCAGCGTAATGGTGACGGGTTCCTGATAGGTATCGGAAGTCATAGCGTTTCTCCTTTCTTACTGAATTTTGAATCGTGAGCACATTATACAACAATTGCCGGGAATTGTCAACATAATTTATAAAAAAACGCGAAAAAGTTTCCGAAGCCGCCGGACGCAGTCAACAAATTCGCGGATTTAAGCTATGTCCGGTTATTATTCCGGGCTTATCCTCATACACATAAGCAAGATTTATTACGTTTATCGTTCCGAAGGAGGACTTGGTTTGAGCGAGCATAATATATATGAGGACATCGCGAAGCGAACCGGCGGCGATATTTACCTTGGGGTGGTGGGTCCCGTGCGCACCGGAAAATCCACGTTCATCAAGCGTTTTATGGAGACTCTCGTCCTGCCCGCGATTGAGGACGAGTATGTCCGAGAACGCGCGATTGACGAGCTGCCGCAGTCGGCTTCCGGCAGAACGATTATGACCTCGGAGCCGAAGTTCGTACCCGAGGACGCGGTGTCCGTGTCTGTCGGCGGCGGCGCGAACGCGCGGGTGCGGCTTATCGACTGCGTCGGCTATCTCGTGCCCGGCGCGGCGGGAATCTATGAGGATGGCGCGGAGCGTATGGTGACGACGCCGTGGGCTGACCGGGAGCTTCCGATTACCGAAGCCGCGGAGCTTGGTACCCGCAAGGTCATCGCGGAACATTCGACGGTCGGCGTCGTCGTCACGACCGACGGCACCATAACCGATATTCCGCGGGAGAACTATGTCGAAGCGGAAAACAGGGTCATATCGGAGCTTTCGGAAATCGGAAAGCCGTTCGCGGTAATCGTAAACTCCGCGGACCCCGGCGGCGCCGCCGCGCAGAACCTGAAAGCCGAGCTTGAGGAGCGGCACGGAGTTAAAGCCGTTGCGCTGAACTGCCAGAGCCTCTCGGCGAACGACATAACCGACGTTATCCGCACCGTGCTGTACGGGTTTCCGGTCGCGGAGCTCGGAATCAACCTGCCGGCTTGGGTGGACGCGCTGCCGAACGGGCACGCGCTGAAAGCGAGCCTGTTCGCGGCGATACGCGGAATAGCCCCGAAGCTGCGCCGCATATCCGACGTTGACGGCGCGCTTGCGGTTATCGGAGCGGACGAGAACGTCTCCGGAGTTAACGTCCGCGAGCGGGACCTCGGACGCGGAATTGTAAACGTTGACGTGTCCGCGCCGCGCGAACTGTTCTACGACACGATTTCCGGGCAGTCCGGCTTTAACATCAGCGACGACGGCGACCTCGTCGGGCTGCTCACGGAGCTTTCGGAAATGAAGCGGCGGTACGACCAGATTGCGCCCGCGCTTTACGACGCGGAGCAAACCGGATACGGAATCGTGATGCCGACGAGAGACCAGCTGCGCCTTGAAGAGCCGGAAATCGTGCGTCACGGCGGGCGTTACGGCGTGAAGCTCAAAGCGTCCGCGCCGAGCATACATCTCGTGAGGGCGAACATCGAGACGGAGGTTTCGCCCGCGGTGGGCGCGTCCAACGCGTCCGGCGACGTGATAAACTTTCTGCTGCAGGAGTTCGAGGGCGACGTGTCGAAGATATGGGAGAGCAATATGTTCGGAAAGTCGCTGTACGACATAGCGGGGGAGAGCCTTCAGGCGAAGATAAAGAAAATGCCGGTCGAGACGCAGACGAAACTTCAGAACACGCTTCAGAAAATCATCAACGACGGTTCCGGCGGAATTATCTGCATAATACTGTAGAAGCGTATGTAAAAGCGGCTCCCCCCGGGAACGGGGGAGCCGCTTTGTATTCGAGGTATTTCAGCTGTGCTTCGAGACCCACTCCGCGCCGTAGCGGTTCATTTCGTCGATAACGATGACCTCGTTCTCCGGGAACAGGCAGTTTATCGAGCCGATGCACGGCAGGAAGTGTCCGCCCGGAGCGTAGGTATCTATCGCGCGGCGCACCTCGGCGCGAATCTGCTCCTCCGACGCGCCCTTGTCGTCGATAATCGCCGACTCGAGTCCGCCCATAAGCAGCATATTGTAGCCCTTTTCGTTGAGCTGTTTCTGAATCAGCACAATGTCGTTCGTCGGCAGCGCGCCCTGCCACATATCGACGCCCATCTCCGCGAAATCGGCGGCGAACGGCGTAATGTAACAGTCGCAGTGGTGCTGGACGAGTATGCCGCGGCTGTGGCAGTATTCGTACAGCTTCGTATAGCGCGGCTTGAGCTGCTCGCGGAATGTGTTCGGAGAGAAGAACAGCTTCTCTTTCGCGCCGAGGTCGTCGTGCGAGTGGAGCATATCGAAGTCAAGGTTGTCGATAAGCTGCTTTACGACCTCAAGCTTCCAGTCGAGATACGCGTCGTAGAACTCCTCGACCTCGTCCGGGCACAGCGCGATGTCTTCCATTACGTTTTCAAACGCGCGGAGCGAGTGCAGACGCTCGAACAGTCCGCGGAACGTCGGCACCATAACAAGCTCGCCGCGGTCGTGCGCCGCCTTGCACTGCGCCTGCGCGTACGACCAGTCGAGGTCTTTCGGAATCTCCGGGAACACGACGTAGTCGCGCCAGTGCTCCATATCCTTGATGACCTGGTTGTTCGAGTCGGTCAGCGGGATAATGCCGGGGTCGCCCTCATCGGGCAGGTAGCGGTGGGTTACGCCCCAAAAGTCCTTGTACAGCCGTCCCGAGTGGTTGATAACGTCCCAGTTCGAGATCGGGTCGATTACCGCGTGGAACAGCACCTCCGGACCCGCGGGTCCGAAAGCGACCTCCTGCGGGAACGCGTCGAACGCGTGTCCCATAAACTTCGGCGGCTGATCGTTTCTGAGCGCGGAAAGGAACAGTTCTTTTTTGGATGCCATATTGTTTAATCCTCCTATTTCTGTGTTTCGCTTGTATTCGGTATTATAACATTAGCGGGGCGCGCTTGTCAAGAAGTGATTATCGGCTGCGGTCAGGGTTTACTATAGGGCGGATTCCGAACCGCGAGGTTGTGTAGTTTCCCGGGAGAATGTTGTCCGAAGACTCCGTCGCCGGAGAACGCGAGAGCGAGCGCAATACGCGCAATCTCACGTCAGGCGTTGCCGCGCAGCAGATTGTTGAACTTGCGCAGCGGACGGAATACGAAGCGCGTCCAAGCCCGGACGATACCGAACACGAGCGCGGCGTACGCCGTCATAAACAGCCCGAAGAAAATCATATCTTTCGCCGACATCAGTCCGTTCGTCGCGCCGCCTCCGAACAGGAAGCCGCCGCCGCGTCCGTCCGTCATCGACTGCGCGAAGCCGACGCCCTTGTCCTTGAGGTAAGCGACGAGACTCGTGTACGGATGCACCATAACGTAGTGCCCGAGGTACATCGCGAGCGAAATCTTGCCGAGATACGTCCACACCGGGCGGAGCGGCTTTGCGTTCAGCGCGCGCGACAGAAAGCCCGCGTTCAGGAACGACGTGAGTATGATTATCATTATGTATATGAGCCGGCGCGAGTTGTCAACGCCGATCGGCTGTTTCAGCGTCAGCGCGAAGAACCTGTATATCGCATACGCTTCGAGCAGGGTCAGTATGACCCGCCAGAACGCGCTGAAATTCACGTTCTCAAGCCGCTCGTAAATAAAGTACACCGAGATACCCATACACACTTCGGCGACGGCTTTCACCATACCGGCGTTCATATATCCCATAAGCGACGCGAACTCCAGCGTGTTGAACGTGCCGCCCGCGCCGCCGTATCCTCCGGGCATCGCGAGCGCGAAATACGAGTAGACGAGCACCGCGCCGATTGGCGCGAAGAAGCGCATAAAGTCGGGGAACCTGTGGACGAGAAACGTAAATATGTACCCGATTGCGAGCAGACACGTCAGAAACCACATCGGAACCGTCGGGTCGTTGTAGTTAAGACCGAACGGCGTGCCGATTAAAAACGTGAAAACCCATTCGGTGTTGAGCAGCGTGCGCAGCTTAGTGTACAGCGCGCCGTGTCCGGCGGCGGCGGGTACCTGAAACAGTGCCCACGCGAATATGATGACCACGAGCAGCGGCAGAATCGCGAGCAGCTTCTTTTTTACGAAGTCGAGCGCGGAACCCGCGGCTTCGCGCGTCGGGAACGCGCCGTTTTTCGCTGTCTTGCGGTAGGCGGACATCGCGAGCGTGAAGCCGGCGATAATGAAGAAGAACTCCACCGCGCTTGAACCGGAGGTAAAAAGCGTCTGCCGCAGACCTCCCGCCGTGAACTCAAAGTGGTACCAGCAGACGAGCAGTGTGAAAACGTATCTCCACAGCTCGACCGTCGAGACTCTCGTTTTCTTTTGCAACGCGCCGGGGCTTGCGGCGATACTGTTTGCGCTCATTATTAGCTTCCTCCGGTTGTAGTTAATTTGAACAGAACCCAAAACGCGGATAATGCTCTCGTTTGGCATTATACACGAGGCGCGCGGCAAATGCAATAGCGTTATGAAGAAAAGCGGTATAAATTTTGTCGAAAAATACTCAATATTTAGTAGGTACCTTGCGGTAATTGGTAATATTGCAATAATCTAAGAGCCGCCCGGCAGAGGCTCGCCGCGCCCGCCGTTCACCGAAACCTGAGCGGCGGGAGGGCTTTGCCCGGCAGAGCGGCTGATTCGGCGGCTCTTTCCGTACGCTTATTCCGCCCTGAAGCCGTCCTTCAGCGCGACGGAGCGGTTAAAGACGGGCGCGCCCGTCTTCGACAGCTTGCCGTCCGGCGTGAAGTATCCGACGCGCAGAAACTGGTACGCCTCGGGCGGCTTCGCGGATTCGAGCGAGCGTTCGAGTTTACAGCCGCGCAGGATTTCGAGCGACGACGGACTCAGCTCCGTTGTGAAATCGTCGGCTTTGCCCGGGTCGGAGACGCGGAATAGACTGTCGTAGACGCGCACTTCCGCATCGACGGCGTTCGCGGTGTCCACCCAGTGAATCGTGCCGCGGACTTTGCGCCCGTCTGCCGCGTTGCCCCCGCGCGAATCCGGGTCGTACTCGGCGTAAACGCGGACGACGACGCCGTCCGCGTCCGTGTCGGCTGCCGTGCACTTTACGATGTACGCGGCTTTGAGCCGCACCTCGTTTCCGATAAAAAGCCTGTTGTATTTCTTCGGCGGGTCGGGGGAGAAGTCGTCCGCCTCAATCCACAGCTCGCGCGAGAACGTGACGCGGCGCGTACCCGCGGACTCGTCCCCGGGGTTGTTCTCGGTTTCAAACGTCTCGGACTTGTCCGCCGGATAGTTGGTGATAATCAGCTTCACCGGGCGCAGCACCGCCATAACGCGCTTCGCCGTAAGATTCAAATCCTCGCGCAGACAGTGTTCGAGCAGCGCGTATTCGACGTTGTTGGAAGTTTTGCCTACGCCTATGCGGTCGTAAAAATCGCGTATCGCGGACGGGGTGTAGCCGCGCCTGCGAAGTCCGCAAATCGTCGGCATACGCGGGTCATCCCAGCCGTCAACGAAATTTTCCTCGACAAGGCGGCGCAGATACCGCTTGCTCATAATGGCGTGGGTAAGTCCGCGTCTGCCGAACTCGATCTGGCGCGGCGTTGACGGCACGTCGCAGTTTGCGATAACCCAGTCGTAGAGCGGACGGTGGTCCTCGTATTCAATCGAGCAGAGCGAGTGAGTAATGCCTTCAAGCGCGTCCTGAATCGGGTGCGCGAAGTCGTACATCGGGAACACGCACCATTTTGTGCCCTGCCTGTGATGCTCGATATAGCGGATTCTGTACAGCGCGGGGTCGCGCAGATTAAAGTTGCCGGAGGCAAGGTCGATTTTCGCGCGCAAAGTATACTTTCCCTCCGGAAACTCGCCGTTTTTCATACGTTCAAAAAGGTCGAGCGACTCGGCGGCGGGACGGTCGCGGTGAGGCGAAACGGCGGGAACGCCGATGTCGCCGCGTTTTTCGCGGAACTCCTCCGGCGACAGTCCGCAGACATACGCGAGACCTTTTTTAATAAGTCCGACGGCAAGCTCGTACGTCTCGGGGAAATAATCCGAGCCGTAGTAGAACCTGTCGCCCCAGTCAAAGCCGAGCCAGCGAATGTCGTCCTTTATCGCCCCGACATACTCCTCGTCCTCTTTCGCGGGGTTCGTGTCGTCCATTCGGAGGTTGCACAGCCCGCCGTACTTTTCCGCCGCGCCGAAGCTTAGATTCATCGCATACGCGTGTCCGACGTGCAGATAGCCGTTCGGCTCCGGCGGAAACCGCGTGCGTATGCGCCTGCCGAAGTACGCGCCGCCCTCGGCGAAGTCCTCCTCGATGAACTGCTCTATGAAGTTTGTGCCGTCAGACATAGGTATCTCCTGTTCCGCTTGCCGGAAGTGAATTCCGGATAATGCTGTCATTATACCACAGGCACAAAGCGCCGTAGTGGTATATCGGTTTGAGCAGACCCAAAGGGCTTTGCCCGGCGGTCTGCGGATATTATAAACATATTGTGTCAAAAAAGCAAGCGCGTATGAAATAAAGATATTGCGAAAGCAAAAAAAGTGTGATATAATACAGAAGATTACATTCGGAGGCAGCCGGAACGTCCGGGATTCCGGCAACGCCGCGTCCCGAGGAAGCGGCGTTTTGACGCGGCTTAAGCGCGGGCGCGCCGCTCCGCCGGTCAGGCGAAAACTCATAGTGAGGTGTACTTCATTTGAAAATACTGCGAAGCCGCGTATTTATCTGTTCGGCGGCAATATGCCTTGCCGCGCTTTTGCTCGCATCCTGCGGCGACGACCCCGCGCCGTCGAACACGCCGTCCGCCGGAGTTACCGCGCCGGCGCAGTCTCCGCCGGCGTCCGCGACGCCGACGCCGGGAGAGGTTACGCCGGACGCGACGGAGCCTCCAGCAGAGCCGTCTCCGACCCCGGACGTACCCGATTACAACGCGCTGTTCCCGTCGCACGATACGGAAATCACGGTGCCGGGCGTGAACTTAAAGTTCAAATATCCGTCGAAGCTGCTCCGTGTCACGGACAGCGGAGACGCTTACGCGGAGTTCGGCGTAATCGGGCGGGACGATGTGCTGCTCCGGTTCGGCACGTTCGGCGGGACGATTTCCGACGCGGAGGACTATGACCTGATACGCCGCGAGACAAAGACCGCCGCCGAAAATTACCTCGCGGCGAACGGCTACGCCGCGAAGCCGGGATATAATGTGCTTAGCGAGACGGACACTATCGTCATCGCCGCCGCGCCGGAATCGGGACCGGAAATCCCGTGCTACGGCGTGACTGTCGCGTTCGACGGCGGCGCGGCGTACGTCCAGTGCTCCGCCTGGCGGGTGCGCTCCGGCGGCGAGCTGACCGGAGAGGTGCTGATGAACTATGTAGTAATTGCTGCGCCGCAGTCGCAAATCGAACAGCTGCGCGACAACGCGGTGACGTATATGTTCACGGAGGAGCAGGACGCGTAGACCGGAGCGATACAGCAAAGCCGCCGACGGAAGTCGGCGGCTTTTTTTGTGCGGTGCGCCTATCGGACGGCAAACTCCGAAACGGGACGCAGTTCGCCGCCCGGCCGGTATTCGCGGTAGTAATCGCGCAGAACCGCGCTGCCGGCGCATACGAATGTGAATCTTGCGGTTAGCGTCGTACCCTCCCTTTCGTCGCCCCAAGCGTTAGGCATACCGTCGGAATACAGATAAAATTCAAAAGAGTATAGGGTGGTTCCGAATTCGCCGCGCGTGCCGAATTCGGAATATTCGGTGCCGAACGAATAGCGCGCGCCGCTTTCAAATTCATAGCTGTTCATAAACTTATCATCCGCGCTGCCGCGCTCCAGATTGCCGACCGCAGTTTCGCCGCAAGTCAGCGCGCCGGTTTCCGCAAAGAAAAAGGTGTATTCCTCTAAGTATTCGCCTCCGCGATAGCCCTCATATACGGAAAAGAAGTACTCGTCATACACGTTTTCAAGCGTCAGCGCGATATTATCCGAGCCGGGCAAGAGGATAGTGATATTCGCGGGATTTTTCAGCGTATCCGCCGCGGAACCGGAATCGGGAGCCGCCGGCGGCGTTGCGTCGGGAGTCGCGGTCGGTGACTCATCGGGCGCGGGTACGGGGGTCGGAGCGGGGGTAGAGATTGCGGCAGGAGTCGCCGACGGCGTTATTACCGCGGCGGGCGCGGCGGACGGCTCGACGCTCGGCGGTGCCGCAGGAGTTTCGCTCGGAGAGGGTTCGGAAGTCGCCGCGGCTGTCGGTTCGGCTGTCGGTTCCGGCGTTACGGACGGTTCCGCGGTCGCCGTTTCAGCCGACGGCGACGGCGGGGGAGAAGCGGTCGGTTCGTCCGGCGTTTTGCCGCAGGCAGAAAG
>JAITNK010000070.1 GCA_031290515.1 Oscillospiraceae bacterium | reverse complement strand
GTCATATCCGCGAGGTTCTCGCCGAGCTTAAACTCGCCGTCCCTGAACAGCTTCCGGCACTTCATACAGAGCGAACAGCGTTTCTCCGGCTCGAGTATGCACATACGGAGGTCGTCGCCCATATAGTTGTAGTATTTGCCGCCGTCGGGCAGTTCGCGCCGCGTAATCGTACCCCAGGTTCCGGTCAGCCAGGTCGCCATAAACTGGATTTTGCCGTGTACTTTCGTGAAGTTAATCGGACTGTGCCAGACGTGCGGCGGCAGACGGACGATGCACGGTCCGTCGAAAACGTGCAGCTCCATATTGTCGGGCGTTTCGCCTATCCAGAACTCCATTGTGCCGCGGAAGTCGAACACGTCGATAAGCCCGTCCGCGCCGTTCTCTCCGCCGAGGAAAAATATGTATTCCTCGCCCTGGTGCATATGCGCGTCCTCCATCGGGAAGTCGCCCGTGAACACCTGATACCCGACGTGAAGTCCGGCTTCTTTCATATACGTCTGTCCGCGGAAATACGCCTGCGGCGTAGGACACCAGTCGCCCCACTCCGTCGTCTCGACTGTGAGCGCGCACACGAGGTCTGCGACGGTGAGACGCTCTCCGTAAGCCGAAATCAGCGCGGCGGGCGCGCCGTGCGGCTCCGCGAACTCCGCGTAGCTTCCCGCGAGCAGCGCGGCTTCGTAGACCGCGGGCTTGTTCACCTCGGTGAACTCGATTTTTCCGTGCAGCCAGTTGCGCGG
Source organism: Oscillospiraceae bacterium (assembly GCA_031290515.1). Classification (GTDB taxonomy): domain Bacteria; phylum Bacillota; class Clostridia; order Oscillospirales; family Oscillospiraceae; genus JAIRRO01. The sequence continues at coordinate 21,951 of JAITNK010000070.1, read as the reverse complement.
GATTCGCACGACCGTCGGCTGTGTGATTGTGATTTTCTCGAGCGTGTCCCGCGTCTCGCCGAGCAGGAACTCCGCTTTCGCGTCCCACGAGCTGAACACGTCGGGCAGCGCGCCGCCGAGGAACATCAGATACTGCTCCTCGCGGTGACAGTGCAGCGTCGTTTCAATTACCGCGGGTGCGGTAACGTCTCGGTACGCGAGCGAGTACTGACTTCCGGGAATGTCCTCCTCGCCGCGGAAGCCCGCGTACGGTCTCTCCGGCTCGAAGAATAAGTGGTCGAATTTTCCGCCGTTTCTTGCCGCCATTTTATTGTTACCTCCTTTTTAATGCGCTTGGTCGGGCAAGCCCTCCCTGCGCTCAATATTTTTCGCCGCGCAGCGGCTCAAAAACGCCGCTGCCGTTCCGTAGGCTCGCAAGCTCGCTGACGGAACGTTACTCGCGGCGGCGAGCGCATTATGCGCTCGCTCACGTTATTTGCCGCTTGCAGGCTCGCACGGGGTACGCAGCTGCGTTCGCGCCGCGCTCCGGCTGCGCTACTCCGCGGCGGCGATAAACGCCGCTACCTGCTCCGCCGTCACGCCCACGCCCTCCGCCGCGTCGAGCCGTATGTTCGACGCGACGAACGTCGGCACAGCCCACACGCCGCGCTTATTATACGCGTAGTCGTTGTTTTCGTTCAGCTTGTCCGCGAACTCGCCGTTTTGCAGCGCATTTGCGAAGTCCTCCGCGTCAAGCGTCCCGCAAGCCGCCGCCGCGCACCCGGACAGTACCGCTACGTCCTCCGGGTCGCGCTTGTCCGTGTGAATCGCGTCGTACAGCCGCCGCGAGTACTCATAGACGTCGAGTCCTCGCGCCTTGAAGTACAGCGCGCCCTGCGCCGCGAGGTCGGCGTACGGACGGTGCCACGGCTCCTCGCCGCGCGGGTGCGCCTCGACCGGGATAAGCTCTCCTGCCTCCTGCGGCGCAGTCAGTTCCGCGCGCGCGGTCTCGTACAGACGGAAGCCCTTGTTGCAGTACGGGCAGGTGTAGTCGAGAAAAATTTCAAACTTCGGCATTGTGGTTGTTACATCTCCTTTATACATTTTTACATCGTCGTTCGGGTTCCGGCGTTATTGTAATCAGTATACGCGAAAACCCTCGGTTTGTAAACAGTAATTTTACGCGCGCGAAACCGCGAATAATATTTGACATTCCGCGGCTTTGGCTGTACAATACTATTACATTATACATCAGCATCAGCCGAACAAGCGGCGCGGAGGACGACAAATGAGTATTCAGCCGATAATAATACCGTCGGTGCCGCCGGAAACCGTAATACCGGACGCCGCGCTCGTGCTTGAGGGCGGCGGGACGCGCGCCTACTTCTCGTCCGGCGTTATGGACGCGTTCATCGCGGCAGGGGTTATGTTTCCGTACATTATCGGCGTTTCCGCCGGAGCCGCGAACGCGATAACCTACGTCTCCGGGCAGTACGGGCGGTCGCGCGTCGTCGTCGAAAATTTCGTGTCAAGCCCGCGCTACGTCGGCGTCCGCAACCTGTTTCTGCACGGCTCGCTGTTCAACTACAAATTCGTGTTTGACGAGATTGCGGCGAAACATCTGCCGCTCGACTGGAAAGCGTTCCGCGCGTGTCCGGCGCGTTTTCTCGCCGGCGCAATCGACATCGACACCGGAGAAACCGTATACTACTCGCAGGACGACTATGAAACCGGCGATTTCACGCCGCTTATCGCGTCCTGCTCCGTACCGCTGCTCTCGCGCGTCGTGAAGTACCGCGGCAGGCGGCTGCTTGACGGCGGAGTCGGCGGCGGGATACCGATAGAGCGTTCTGTCGCGGACGGCAACGCGTTTCACGTTATTGTTATGACGCGCACGGCGGGATATGTCAAGCGTCCGGAGCCGTTCGGGCGCGCGTGGCGGCTTATGTACCGCCGTTACCCGAAGCTCACCGACGCGCTCGCGCACCGGCACGAGAATTACGCGCGTCAGGTCGGAATCTGCGAAACGCTTGAGCGCGAGGGAAAAGCGATGATTATCCGCCCGGTAGCCCCGCTGTGGGAAGGCCGCGCGGAGTCGGACACCTCGAAGCTGCTCGCGCTGTATGACGAGGGCGAGCGGCTCGGCAGAGACGCGCTGCCGCGGCTGCTGTCGCGCTGACGCGTCAACCGCACTCGCTGCGGCGGACAAGTTTGCCCGCGCGCAACCGCGGGCGCGTTCCGCGTGTGCGCCTGCGGGCACGGTGCGCGGAACCGCTTCGCCGGTCAGGCGGAAAATAATTGCAAAAATTTCTTAAAAATAACGCTTGACAGCTTCAAAAATATGTGTTATACTGTGCAAGCATTAGAAAGTTGTCTTGTCTCACATATTTTTGTAAGTCATTGATACCGTTTGATGATTTACAAAAATATGTGTTTTTTTGTGCAAAATTTCGGTGCTATTAAATTCAGGAGGTATCAGCTATGAACAGCGGTACAGTCAAATGGTTCAACCCGGACAAAGGATTCGGCTTCATTGCCAACAACGACGGGGGCGACGACGTGTTCGTTCACTTCTCCGCCATCCAGTCGGAAGGCTTTAAGGCTCTCAACGAGGGCGACAAGGTCACGTTCGACACGGAACCGGATCCCAAGAACAGCAAAAAGCTGCGCGCGGTCAACGTAAGACTCGCGGCGTAGAGTTGCCGGAACGCAACAGCGGAGAGCAGACTTGCTCTCCGCTGTTGCGTTTTTGCGCGGCGATTCGGACCGGAACGCCGGTCTGTTCCCGCAAGGTTCGGTTTTTGCCCGAAAACTGTTGTCAAACCGCGCGAAAGGTGGTAGAATATCCGCAAACGCAAGTCCCGCGCGGGCTTGCGGTCGGCTGATTATCAACTAACAGGAGCGAACTTGACTACAAATCTTCTTGAATACCTCGAATCCGCGGCGGCGCGCTTCCCGGACAAAACCGCGTTCACCGACGAGTCGGAGAGCGTTACGTTCGCGGAGCTTCGCTCCCGCGCGGTCGCGTCGGGAGCCGCAATCGCCTCCGAAGTGAAGTCCGTTCGGAAGCCGGTCGCGGTGCTGACGCGGCACGCGGCGCGCGATTTAGCGTACTTTTTCGGCGCGCTGTACGCCGGGTGTTTCTACGTTCCGGTCGATGCGGAGGCTCCGCCGGAGTATGTTGCGGCGCGAATCGCGGCGGTGAATCCCGCGCTTGTAATCGACCCGGAGACGTTTGAGCGCGGCGCGTACTCCGCGTATGCGGAGCCGCCCGGCTTGCTCGCGACCGGCACGGACCCCGCGTACGCGATTTTCACCTCCGGCAGTTCGGGCACTCCGAAAGCCGCCGTGATTTCCCACGCCGCGCTGATTAACCTGACGGAGTGGATGTGCGGCGAATTCGGATTTGACGAACGCACGGTTTTCGGTGGTCAGACTCCGTTTTACTTCGACGCGTCCGTGCCGGAGATTTACTGTACGCTCCGCGCCGCCGCGACGACTCACCTGCTGCCGCGCAAGCTGTTTTTCTCTCCGCTTAAAGTTATGCGGTACCTTGACGAACGGCGCGTCAACACGATAAAGTGGGCTTCCGCGGCAATCAAGCTGACGGCGAACAGCGGCGTTCTGTCTAAATACGCGCCGCAGTATCTCGAAACCGTTATGTTCGGCGGCGAGGCGATGACCGGAAAACACCTCAACGTCTGGCGGCGCGCTCTGCCGGAAGCGCGGTACGTCAACCTCTACGGTCCCACGGAAACCACGGTCGATTGCGCGTATTACGTCGCAGACCGCGACTTTGCGGACGGCGACAGTATACCTGTCGGAAAACCGGTCGCGAACACTGAGATTATCCTGCTCGACGGCGAGATTGCCGTCCGCGGAGTCTGCGTCGGGCTCGGGTATCTCGGCGACCCGGAACGCACGGACGCGGCGTTTGTGCAGAATCCGCGGAATACGGCTTACCGCGACGTTGTGTATCTGACCGGCGACCTTGCGGAGTACAACGACCGCGGCGAGCTTGTCTGCCGCGGACGGCGCGACAGTCAGGTCAAGCATATGGGTTCGCGCGTCGAACTGGGCGAGATCGAGACCGCCGCAGCTTCGCTCGGCGGCGTGGAACTCTGCGCCTGCGGATACGACGCGGAGCGCGGCAAAATTCTGCTGTTTTATCAGGGCGCGGCGGACTGCGGAGCCGTTTCGGACGCGCTCCGCGAAAAGCTGCCGCGGTATATGCTGCCGGGCGACGTTATAAAGCGCGAAGTTTTGCCGTCGCTCTCGAACGACAAAATCGACCGCGCGCGGCTTATGCGCGAATACTATGCGTCCGCTGACTAATAACTACCTGCTCGCGGCGGACGTGCGGCGGCTCGCCGGACTCGGACTGCTCGAACGCGTCTCGGTTCCCGGCGCGGACTTCCTGTTCGAGCGGCGCGGCGGTTACGTCAAGCTGCACTTCCGCGTTTCGGATGCGTCGGCGCGGCTTCCCCCGCGGACCGAAACCGTAGTCGCGAGCTTCGTTTACCGCAGCGCGCCCGACCCGGGAATCAGCGGCTGGCTTACGGCGCAGGGGTTTGAGCACAGCGCGAGCCGTCTGCGGCTCGAGGCGGAGCGGCTCGTCGTCTCCCCTGCCGGCAAAACGGTTACGGCGGCGACCCGCGAGGAGGCGGACGACCTTTTCGGCTCCGCGTTCGACAAGCTGACCGCCGACCTGCCGTCCGAATACGGCGCGCTGCTCGCGGTGCGCGATGAAAACGGAGCCGCGGCGGGAATCCTGCACGCCGGAAGTCCGCGCTATATCGCGGTGCGCCCCGAATACCGCGGACAGGGAATCGCGTCCGCGCTGTACTCCGCGTACGCCGCGAGCGGCGCGTACGGCGGCGGCGTCCTCCGCGCGTGGGTCGCGGAACGCAACCCGGCGGCGCGCGCGCTGTACGCGAAGCTCGGCTTCGAGCCGGACGGGTACCGCGCCGAATATTATGTACTTTCACCGAGGTAACTATGGAAAAGCTGCTTGAAATCCTGAAATCCCTGCACCCGCGCGTCGATTTCGCGAACGAAACCGGACTCGTAGACCGCGGTATACTCGACTCTTTCGACGTTATCGCGCTCGTCGGCGAGATGAACGACCTGTTCGGCGTCGAGGTAGACCTCGAATATCTCGAGCCGGAGAATTTCAACACGGTCGATGCGATGGCAAAACTGCTCCGGAAGCTGGGCGCAACGCTTTGAGCTTCGCCGAACCGCGGTTTCTGCTCTTTCTGCCCGCCGCGCTGATTTGCTATTTCGCGTCGCCGAAACGCGTACGCCCGTATACCCTGCTCGCCGCGAGCCTTGTTTTCTACTGGTTCGCGGGCGGCGTTTTCGCGCTTCTCGTCATATCGGCGACTGCGGTCACGGTGTACCTGACCGCGCTCCGGCTCGGCGCGCTGCGCAGGTCGGACGCGCCGAAACGCCGCAGGAAAGCCCCGCTCGCAGCCTGTCTCGCGCTCAACTTCGGACTGCTCTTCCTTTTCCGGTACAGCGGCAGGCTCATTCCGAGTCTCGGACTGCTGCTCATTCCCGGCATTTCGTTTTACACGTTTCAGTCCGCCGGGTACCTGATTGACGCATACCGCGGCAAGCTCGAGCCGGAGCGCAATATCCTGAAGCTCGCGCTGTTCATCTCGTTTTTCCCGCAGCTTGTCATAGGACCCATCTCGCGTCACAGTCAGATTGCGGACGACCTGTTCGCCGGACACGGCTGGAACTGGGAGCGCGCCCGCGGCGGCATTTCCCGGATAATCTGGGGCTACTTCCTGAAGCTCGTCATCGCGGACTACGCCGCCGTGCCGGTAAACGCGGTGATTTCAAGCTATCAGAACTACGGCGGCGCGGTCATCGCATTCGCGGTTTTGCTGTACAGCTTTCAGCTTTACGCCGACTTTGCGGGCGGAATCAGTATCGCAATCGGCGTCGGAAAGCTCGTCGGCGTTACGATGCCGGAGAACTTCGCGCAGCCGTTTTTCGCGCGGTCGCTGACCGATTACTGGCGCAGGTGGCACATAACGCTCGGCGCGTGGCTCCGGGACTATCTGTTCTACTCGCTCGCGCTGTCGAAGCCGCTCGGCAGGCTCGGGCGCGTGACCCGGCGCGCGTTCGGCGCGAACCTCGGCAAAATGATTCCGGCGAGCGTCGCGACGTTCGCGGTCTATATCGTTATGGCGGTCTGGCACGGTTTGTCGTTCAAAACGCTCGCATACGGACTGCTGAACGGCGGACTTATCACGCTGTCGCTCTACTTCGGTCCGTTCTGGGAAAAGCTCCGCCGCGTCACGAAGCTCGACGGCGGACGCGGCTTCGGCGCGGTCTTCGCGACTGTGAGGACGTTTGTACTCGTGGTGTTCCTGCGCTATTTCGCGCGGGCGGTCTCGCTCCGCGCCGCGCTGTCGATGTTAAAGCGCACGCTGCTGCGGTTCGAGCCGCGCGCGCTGCTTGACGGCACTCTCGGGACGCTCGGACTTACCGCCGGCGAGTACGCGACGCTTGCCGCCGCTATCGTACTGCTGCTCGCGCGGGACGCGGTCGCCGAGCGCGCCGTAAAGCTCGGCTCGAACTTCGAGTCGCGGCTCGCGTCGGCGCGTCCCGCCGCGCAGTTTCTGCTGACGGCGGCGGTGCTCGCGCTCATCGTGTACTGCGGCGTATACCGCGAGGGATATATCGCGTCGCAGTTTATTTACGCGCAGTACTGACTTGCGCGCATCCGGGGGAATTATGACCGCAAAACGCTGGTTTCTTATGCTCGCCGCCGCCGCGCTGCTTGTCGCCGCCGCGGTCGCCGGGCTGAATATTCTCGCCGACCCGTTCGGCGTGTTCGGCGACCGTCTGCTCGGCTGGTACGCGTACGATATGACGCAGAACCCGAAAGCCGCGAAGGTCGCGTACATCGACGCGCACAGCGGCGAGTACGACGCGTTCATTCTCGGCGCGAGCGGCTCCGCCTCTTTCTCGCCGGAAAAGCTGAACGAATACACCGGTCTGCGCTGGTACAACGCGTTCAACTACGGCGCGGATATGGCGTACACCGAAAAGCTCGCGGAGTATCTCGCCGGCAGCTGCGAAGTGCGGCAGTTTTTCCTCGCGCTGTCGCTCACCGCCGCGCAGAAGTACGAAATGCCGCAGAACGGCGCGATCGAGTGGCGTCCCCCGCAGCTCGGCGGCGCGGGCGGCTGGTTTCGTTTCGCGTTCGCGAACCCGCGGTTTTCGTTCGCCAAGCTGCGCGATTACCGCGCGAACGGCTACTTGCAGGAGCCGTTTGACGTTTTTGTGCCGGAAACCGGCGTGTACGACAAATCCTCGCGCGACGTCGAGCCAATCGGCTCGCTTGACGCATACCTCGCGGCGTATCCGGAGTTCACGACGAAAATCGGCGTCGTCGCGGAGCTTACGCGCACGGACGAGTGTATGGCTTCCGTCGCGCGGCTCAAGGCGATGTGCGACGCGCGCGGAATCGGGCTTACGGTCGTGGTGCCGCCGCTGCTCGACCGCTCGCTTTCGGCGTACCGCGCGGAAGACCTCGCGGACTTCTTCGCGAAGCTCGGCGAAATAACGCCGTACTACGACTACACTCGGTTTATTCCGTCCGACCCGCGCTTCTACTACGACACGACGCACTTTCGCAACTGCGCCGGCGATATGATACTCGCGGATATTTACGGCGACGACGGCGTTTACGTTCCGTCCGGCGAGACGGAGGAGACCGAGCTGCGCGTCCTGCTCTATCACAGCGTCACCGAGTCCGGCGGGGAGGACAGCGTTTCCGCCGCGGACTTCCGCCGCGATATGGAACGTCTGCGCGACGGGGGCTACACGCCGGTCGGACTTTCCGACATTGCCGGCTACGTTTACCGCGGCGCGGAGCTGCCGGAACGCGCCGTGCTTATCCGACTTGACGACGGGTACCGCGACAACTATGAGGTCGCGTACCCGATTCTCCGCGAGTTCGGGTACAAAGCCGTGATTTTCGCAATCGGCGTTTCGGTCGGGCGCGACGTTTACAAGGACACGGACGCGCCGATTACCCCGCATTTCACCGCCGAGGAGGCGCGCGAGATGACCGGAAGCGGCTTAATCGAGATACAGAGCCACACCTACGATATGCATATGGTTGCGGAACTTGACGGCGCGGACTGCCGCCGCGGGCTGCTCCGGCTTGACGGCGAGAGCGAGGCGGATTACGCCGCCGCGCTTACCGGCGACTTTCTCCGCTCCCGCTCGGAACTTGAAGCCGCGACCGGGCAGCCGGTTTACGCGCTCGCGTACCCCTACGGACTGCACGACAAGCTGTCCGAGGTCGTACTCGGCAAGCTCGGCGTCACGGCGACGTTTTCGTCCGAGTACGGCGTGAACACGCTCGTGCGCGGGCTTCCGCAGAGCCTGCTCTGCCTGAAACTGTGGGCGTTCGGCTGACGCGCGGCGTTTTTTTGCGCGTTTTTTGTATTGACTTGCCGCGGGATATGTGGTATTATTTGCGTCGTGCAGGATTAGTTCAATGGCAGAATGTCAGCTTCCCAAGCTGAACACGCGGGTTCGATTCCCGTATCCTGCTCCAAAATTACAACGGAACCTTATCGTCGGTTTGAGAGGAACGGTTTTTTCTTATGACGGATTTCAAGTCTATGTACTATCATTTGGCGGGGCGTACGGCGACCGCCGTCGATGTGCTTGAAGCTACCACAAGTATAATGGAAGCTAACGCAAAAGCGATGATGGCTTCCGCCGAAGCGACGATGGCTTCCGTTGAGTCGCTTGTCAGTCTTAAGGAAAAACTCAAGCTGGCGCAGCAAGAGACTGAAGATATGTTTATTAACGGCGACGAAGACGACGCGGACGGCGGCACCGGAGGCAATACATAGTTTTACGAAACGTATTTTCGTCAGCCTAATACAAAATTATAAAAGGAATGTTTTCTTATGACGGACTTCAAGTCTATGTACTATCATTTGGCGGGACGGACGGCGACTGCCGTCGATGTGCTTGAAGCTACCACAAGTATAATGGAAGCTAACGCAAGAGCGATGATTGCATCCGCTGAATCAATGGTGGTCTCCGCCGAATCGACGATGGCTTCCGTCGAATCGCTTGTCAGCCTTAAGGAAAAACTCAAACTGGCGCAACGAGAGACTGAGGATATGTTTATTAACGGCGACGAAGACGACGCGGACGGCAGTACCGAAGAAACAATATAGTTTTTACGAAGCGCATCTTTTCGCCAGTCCAAATACGGGCGGAAACCCTTTATAACCGCTGTGTTTGCAGAGATTTTTCGCTTGGTTTGCACTCCGTCCCGCAATACCCAGCTATCCCGAAAACATTCAATTTGCGCAAACGCAGTAAGTAAAATAGGCAGTATCCCCGGCGCGGTGCCTTATCTGCGTCTCGGCGCGGCGTGTGTGTCTGCCTGCGCAGACGAATTCCGCCGCAAACAGGACGACGCGCTGTGCCGTCAGAGTATTTCCCTGAAATACCCTGACGGCACAGCGCGTATTTAGGTTATCCGCCCGGTCGGCTCCGCACCCGCCGCTGCGGTTTCGGCACAGGCGTAATACCGCCTGTGCCGAAATTCTGATTATCCCGGGCTGCCTGCCGGGCGGTTTACAGGCTCAGCAACGCTCGCTTGACGATTGTCTTGGCGATTTGCAGTTTGTACTTCGTCGCCTCGAACGGGTCCGCCCCGGCGACGGCGGCTTCGCCGACTGCGGTCGCGACCGCTTCATCGACTTTCTTGCCGCGCAGAGCTTCCTCTGCTTTCTTCGCGCGAACCGGCACCGGCGCGACCGCTCCGAGGACGACGCGCGGCGCGTCTCCCGTGACTATCGCGGCGTTGACGACCGGGAAGTCAATCGCCTTGCGGAACGCAAACTTTTTGAATACGCTCTGCGCGCCCGCGGGAAGCGGCGGCACCTGAATCTCGGTGATGATTTCGTCATACTCAAGGTTCGTCGAGGCGAGCGTGTTCGCGGCGAAGAATCCCTCCGCATCGATCGTGCGTTTGTTCGTGACGATTTTCGCCCCGAGCGCGACGAACGCCGGCGCGAGGTCGGACGGCGAAATCGCGTAGCAGCCGCAGTTGAGACAGCGCGACGCTTCGGCGACGGCTTCGGCGTGCGTCGGGGAAATCGAGTCCTCCTTGTCGAGCGCGCGAAGCTCCATAGACAGCTCCCGCTGTTCCATTTGCTTCAGGTTTTTGAGTCCCTCTTTGTCGGAATTCAGGAACTCCGGCGGGGCGACCGCTTCTTCGACAATCGTCGTCTCGAGGTAGCGGTTGATACCGTCCGCCGCCGCGTGCCCCTTGTCGATGCCGCGGATAACGGTACCCGCGCCGAGCGTCACGTCGCCGGTCGCGAACACGCCCTCGCGGTTTGTCATCGACGAATCGTTGATTTCGATGAGTCCGCGCGCCGTGAGCTGAATCTCGTACTTTTCATCGAGGAACGACAAATCGACCTGCTGTCCGGTAGCCATAAGCAGGTTCTCGCTTTCGACTACCAGAAGATCGGATTCGTCATACTGCGGGTTGAAGCGGCCCGTCGCGTCCCACGGACTTGTGCAGCGTTTGAGTTCGATAGCGGCGGCTTTGCCGTCCCGCTCGATGACCCGGGAAAGACCCCAGCCCGGATTGACGATAACGCCCTCTTCCTCTGCGCGGGCGATTTCCTCTTTCGACGCGGGCATACGCTCGCGCGGCTCGAGGCAGGCGAGCGTAACTTTAGCCGCGCCGAGACGCTTCGCCGACAGCGCGACGTCCATAGCGACGTTTCCGCCGCCCATAACGAACACTTCTTTGCCCGCGACGGCGTTGTCGTCGAACCACTTGCGGACTTCGGTCAGGAACTGGAGACCGAACACGGTCAGCTCCTCGCCCGAGATTCCGAGTACCGGACGCTTCCAAGTACCCGTCGCGTACAGCACCGCGTCATACTCTTTTTCGAGCGTTTCCGGCGCGACGTCGGAGCCGAGGTTCACGCCGAGTTTGAACTCTATGCCCATACCCCCGAGCTTCGAGACGAGGTCGTCCACTATGTCTTTCGGCAGACGGTAGGCGGGAATCGCGTACTGGAGCATACCGCCGGCTTTCGGCTGACGGTCGTATACGACGACTTTGTTGCCGGCTTTGCGGAGATAGAACGCCGCAGACAGTCCGGACGGACCCGCGCCGATAATCGCGACGGATTTGCCGGTCTCTTTCGCCGGAGCCTTGTAAAACTTGCCGCTGTTCGCGAGAATGTACTCGCCGAGAACGCGCTCGACTCCCGAGATAAGCACGCCGTCGTCCGTTTTCAGACGGTTGCACTTTGTCTGGCAGAAGTGCGCGCAGACGCGCGCCGTAACCGGAGGCAGCGGATTGACTTGCAGTATAATGCTCGCGGCTTTGTCCCAGTCTCCCTCGCGGATTGCCTGCATATAGCCCGGAATGTCCGTTTTCGCCGGACATTCGCCGGTACAGGGCGAGCTGTGTATGCGCTTGCCGCCGAACGCGGAGTGATAGCGGTTGTCCCCGAGTATCGCGTAGCACTCCTCGCCGCCCTTCCGGCTGCAATTGAAACGGTTGCCCGCCTTGCGGAAGTACCAGCAGCGCGGAAGCTGCGTGACGTTGCCGCCGACCGTGCCCATATCGCGCAGATGCGGGGACGCGATTGCTTTCGCCGCCTGCGACACCGCCGCGAATTTCGTTCTTACGAACTCGTCCGCCGCGAGGTCGGAGATAAGCGTCGTCGCGCCGATTTTGAGCGTCCCGTTGTCGTCCTTAATGTACGACAGTCCGGGAATCGTCTTGATATTTACTACGGATTTCGGGTAAATCGGCAGAATATCGTCCTTGAGAGTGCCGAGAACGTCCGTTCCTCCGGCGATAACCTTGGCGTTGCCCTCCGACAGAACGTCGGCGGCTTCCTTAACGCTTTTGGCGTTGGTGTGCAGAAATGTTTTCATTGTATTCCTTTCCCCCTTACGCTTTGCCGAGTGCGCGCAGCACTTTGTCCGGCGTCGCCGGCGGGTCTACCCAAACGCCGGTTGCGTTGTGAATCGCGATGATAACGAGATGCGTGTTCGCCATAGAGTGCGACACGCCGGACGCGCCGTAAGCCGCGTTGCCGGAGCGCGTCTCGACGAATTTGTGATCGACCTTCGCCGCGTCCACCGGGGTAGCCCAGCGGTAGTCAATCATATTGTTGGTAAGACGTACGCCGGTGCGCTCGTCGTAGACGTACTCGCCGAGCGTCTGGCAAATCTGTGAGAAGTACATAACCTGGTCGCACTGGCTCTCGAGCGAGGTCGGGCGCATAACGAGACCCGGATCGACGACCACGCCGAAGCGCAGAATCTCGACCTGTCCGGTCTCTTCGTCAACCGCGACTTCCGTGTAGCAGGTGTTCATCGTGTCGAGCATTTTGCCCATACCGAGACCCCAGATAGCCGCGGGGGGACGACCCTCGAACGTCGCGAAGATGTTCGCGGAAACCGCCTGCGACAGAGGCTTGCCCTGGCTCGGGTCGGACTTTAAGCAGACCATACCGTTTATAAGGTCAAGCTCGTCCGCCGTCTTGCCCTCGAGCGGGTTCGGCTGCGGGGGTCCGCCAAACCCTCCGAAGCCGCCGAACATACTCGGCGCGGGAGGATTCAGAAGCTGCGCGACCGCCGCTTCAAGGATTTTCTGTTTCAGAATGAGCGCGCACTCTTTCATCGCCCACGACGACGCGGTAGTGCCGTCCGAACCGCCGCCGACCGGCGTGAACCGCTCGCGGTAGTCGTAATCGACGATGATGTCGTCGTACTCGAGTCCGAGTTCTTCGGCGACGACCATAGCGTTGCACTCGACCGCGAATATGCCGGTGACGGGTCCCTGCGTCGGGAGGTGTACGCGTCCTCCGCGCAGCTCGAGCTTGCAGTTATAGCCGGAAAACGCGTGCCGCGGGCACATCTGATAGCGGAACGCCGCGCCGTGCTTGCGTCCGTCCGGCAGGGTTTTCGCGCCGGTGGCGTGCCATTCCCAGTTCATCATCTCTTTGCCGGCTTTGATATTCTCCTCGAACGACAGCACCGGGTTCGGGTCTTCCTGCGACGTGGGTCCGTGCAGGTTAAGCTGAGCAACGTCAATCGGGTCTTTGCCGAGCTTTTCGGCGATGAGATATACCGCCATAGTGCCGGAGTCCCAGTTGAACGGGCAGTGCTGTCCGGAGAGGAACATTTTGCCGCGGTTCGTGTCCACGATTTCCATATGCTGCCGGACGTCAAGGCACTTGAACGTGTAGTACGGTCCGTAGCCCTGGTCGCCCGCCACGCCGAAAGACGAGCTGCCCTCCATACCGCCGTCGGCGATTGAGAAGTCGTCTATCGCGGTGATGACTCCGTCGTCGGTGTGCGCGATTTTCATATACAGGAAACGCTCGTTCATAAGGAAACCGAACGTGTCCTCGCGCTCGTCGGAGCAGCGAACCGGGCGACCGGTGCGCTTGGCGAGCAGCGGCGTAATCTCCTGAGCGCGGCGCATACCCCAGTCGCAGTATTTTCCGCCCTGGAAAATGCCCTCCTGAATTGTCATCTCGTTGGACACGCCGTACATAGAGCCGACGCTGTCGCGCCGCTGAACCGCGCCCTCGATGTGCAGGCTCTTCGACTCCGGGTGATACGGATCGTCGAACCACCACGCGATTGACGACGGCGGGTTCGGAATGTGCGACGCGAACGTCGGAAGCTGGATTCTGTACTCGATGATATTTTTCGGGTCGGTTTTGGCGAACACCGCGTCCACGTCTCCCTGAACCGTGTCGGCGAAGGATACGTTGTTCTCCTTCGGCTTCGAGGGAGCCGCCGCGAACATACCGCCGCCGAAATTCATCGTTTCGGGACGGATTCGGGGATACGTCTCGTTCTCGCGGTGCGCTTTTTCAACGTCAATGATGTGCGGAAGCACTTCCCATTCGAGTTCGAGCGCGGCAAGCGCGTCGTCGCACAGCTCCTCGGATTCGGCGACGACAATCGCGCCGACCTCGCAGCCCTCCGAGTCCGCGTAGTTATCGAGCCACGGACGCGACGGACCGAAGCCGCCGCCGCCGAGCTTTACGATGTCGGGGTCGTCCCACAGGACAATGTCAACGACTCCGGGCAGGGCTTTCGCCTTGGATATGTCTTTAACCGTCAGATACGCGTTGGCGTACGGACTGCGGAGGAACTTCGCGAACAGCATTCCGGTCGCGGTGTAGTCGATGCCGAACTTCGCGATGCCGGTCGCGAGCGCGTACGAGATTTTGCCGGGCAGGTTGTACTTGCCGACGACGCGGAACTCCGTCCTCTTGTCGTTCGTGCCGACAAGCTGATCCATACTCGAAATAGCGGTCGGCTTTACGGTTGATTTCACTGCGTAAGCTTCGCTGATAATTTCAGGCTTAGACATAATTCTTTACACCCCCATTACTGTTTCAGGCGCGATGAAGCCTTCATTCGGGAAAACCGGGTCGGTTGACGGCTCCGTGGGAGGACCGCCGGGTCTGCCTCCGGGTCCTCCGGGACCTCTGCCGCCGCCGGGTCCTCCCGGACCTCTGCCGCCTCCCGGAGGACCTCCGGGACCGCCCGGACCTCCGGGTCCTCCGAATCCTCCGCGCGGCGCGGGCGGCGGGGGAGGCGGGGGCGGATTCGCGATGTTGTAAGCCGCCTCGATTATCGCCTGCGAGTGGCGCGGATACGTTCCGCAGATGCAGATGTTTCCGGCGAGAGCTTCTTTGCATTCCTGCTCCGTCGGGTTCGGGTTAGAGTCGAGCAACGCTTTCGCGGATACGAGGAAGCCCGGCGTGCAGTAGCCGCACTGCATCGCGTCCCACTTGCAGTAGGCGTCAACGAGCGGCTTCCACGCGGGGTTCGCGGCGATGCCCTCTACCGTCTCGATTTGCTTGCCCTCAAGCTCGACCGAGAGCGTCATACACGCGAGTACGGGCTTGCCGTCGATAATGACGGTGCAGGAGCCGCATACTCCCTTGTCGCACATATGCTTCGCTCCCGTGAGTCCGAGGCGGAACTGGAGCGTTCTCTGAAGCGTCCACTGCGGCTCAATCAGAACCTGGGTTTTCTTGCCGTTTACGTTCAGCGAAACGGTTACGGGCGGTACCGCGTCCCCGTGCTCGTCGGCATAGTGGTTCTGGAGCGCCTCGTACGTTCCGAACGCTTCGCCGCAGATGGGACACCGGAATTCCCGCAGAGTTTCCGGAACCGCGGTTACAAGCTCCGCCGCCGCCAGTTGTGTGGATTCCTGTGTGTACATAATCATCCTCCCAATTAAGAATTATGAATTGCTTTCAGCAAGACCTCTGAGTTTTACTTTCTCATCTGCGGACATTATAGCACAAGCGCCCGCGTTTGTCACCTCTTTTTTTATGAACTTCGCATAATAAATGCAGGAAATGTTTACATTTGCAATTGTTATCGTTTGGTACGGTTTAGTGCGGCGGATTCGCCGCTTCCGCCGCTTCCGCCCGAAATTTTACTCTAAAACTCCCACTTGCGTTCCCGCTCTCAATTTGGTAGAATAAGGGCAACTAAAAAACAAAGGAGACGCGTTATGTTTAAGGTTCAGGGTAAAACGGCATTTATCACCGGAGCGGCTTCCGGTATCGGACTCGGCATCGCGAAAGCCTGCGCGAAGCACGGAATGAAGGTCGTCGTGACCGACGTGCGCCGAAAAGCGGTTGACGAAGCTCTCGTCTGGTTCAAAGACAACGGCTACGAGGCTTACGGAATCGCGCTCGACGTCACCGACCGCGAGGGTTACGCCGCCGCCGCGGACGAGGCGGAAAAGATTTTCGGCGGGATTCACCTGCTGGTAAACAACGCCGGGGTCGAGGCTCCTATGGGCAAGGTCTGGGAAAACAGCTATAACGACTTTGACTTTATGGTAAACGTCAACATTCGCGGCGTGCTTAACGGCGTCAAAACCATTCTGCCGCGCATTCTTGCTCACGGAGAGGGCGGACAGGTCGTCACGACCTGCTCGCAGTCCGGAATGTACGTCGTACCCGGCGCGGCTTTGTACTGTATGTGCAAGGCGGGGCTTATCGGACTTATGGAGACGCTTCAGGCGGACCTGCGCGGCACGAACGTCGGCGCGTCCGCGTTCTGCCCGGGGCCGATTAAGGGCAACCTGTCCGAGACAAGCAGGGAAGTGCGTCCGGCGGAGCTTACGGACGCGGCTTCCGCTCCGGCGGCTCCCGCCGCTCCTCCTCCCCCGCCGCCGCCGGCTGCGGGAGACGACACGCGCGGCAACTTCACGATGCCGGACTTCTCGTCGTTTATTCTTCCCGCCGAAGCCGCCGGCGAATACGTCGTGCGCGGGGCTGAGCGGCAGGACCTGTACATTTTTACGCACACGGATTTCAAGGCGAGTATGGTCGAAAAAGGCGACGCAATCGTCCGCGCGTACCCCGACCAGCCGCTTAAAGCCGGCTTCGCGCAGGCGTTCTCGTTCCTCACGCAGAACCCGGTTTACCCGGAGGTGACTACGCCCGTCGGAGGTTTTGAGTAGCCGGATTAACCGCTCGGTCGGGCAAAACCCTCCCGTTGTTAGCCGCTCCGCACGGCAAAGCCGCGCTGTCGCTCAATATTTTTCGCACTCTGCGGAGTGCTCAAAAACGCCGCTGCCGTTCCGTACGGCTCAAACGTCGCTTACGTTGTTTACCGCTCGGTCGGGCGAAGCCCTCCCGTCGCTCAAAGTTTCGGCACAACGCCGCTTCCGTGAGACGCGCCTGTGCCGAAATGCCGTTACCTCGAACTACCGTGCGCTCACAGGCAGAAACTGCGCCGCGCAGTGTGCGGCTGTTCACCGCAACGACCCTGCGCGAACAGCGTGAGCGCGGCTTCCGTTCCCGGGGGCAAGGGGGTTCCGGGGGGGCTTTAGGGGCATAGCCCCTGTGGTTCCCCCGGGGCGTTCCCGCGCGACCGCAGTCGCGCAATCCAACGGCGGGGATAAGGGGAGACGGGGGTTTGCCCCCTGTAGTCCCCCGGAAAAACGTACCGCGCTCCGCAGAGTGCGAAACCCCGCCCCGCGACATTTTCGCGCCTATGACTGTATTACCGGTATCGGGTCATACCTCACAAAATACAAGTGCAGGAGAATAACTTGGACAATCGTCAAACGCGCAGCGCGGGTAAACGCCGCCGCTCGCGGTACAACAAACCGCTGCGCTCTCTCTGTTTTTACCTGTTTTCGTTCGTCTATCTCGAGCTTGCGCTGGCGGTCGCGTCGGCGTCCGGGGAAATCCGGCTGATACCGGTGCTGCTCTTTTCGTTCTGCGCCGGAGCAATTGTGTTTCTGCTGTCTTCGCTGACGCGCTCCGAGCGCGTCAACTTCACAGTCGGCTTCTGTTCGCTGCTCGCGGTTTCGCTGTTTTTCATCGCGGAATATCTGATACACTCCGCTTTCGGAACGTATTTCGGGCTGAAAACAATGTTCGGAGAGGGCGCGAACGCCGCCGCCGATTTCTCCGATATGTTCTGGAGCACCATCGCGAGAGGGTGGTTCGCGTTTCCGCTGTTTCTGCTGCCGGCACTCGTTTTCGCGTCGCTTCACAGGGCGGGAATGCTGTCGCTCCCCGCGTACCGGCTCCGGCTCGAGGCGACCGCGCTGATGTTCACGATAATCACATTTATGTTCGGGCTTTTCGCGGTGCGTACCAGCAAAGAGGACTACGGCGTGTACCGCGGGGACTACGACATATCCGCCGCCGTACCGCGCTTCGGACTTGTGAGCGCGCTGCGGCTCGACGTAAAATACCTGCTGTTCGGTATGCCCGCCGCCGAAGCCGGGGACATTACCGCGGTACAGCCGCAGCTTTCCCCGCCGCCCGGCGTGTCCGCGCCGCCGGACGACCCGTCCGCCGCTCCGTCCGAGCCGCCGAAAGTATACACGCCGAACGAGGTCTATGATTTCGCGGCGATTGCGGCGGGCGAGTCCGACAAAATGAAGCAGAGTATGGCGGAGTATTTCGACGGTCAGCCCGCGTCGATGCAGAACGAGTACACCGGAATGTTTGAAGGCAAAAATATCATTTTTCTGACGCTTGAGGCTTTCTCCCCCTGGTGCATAATCCCGGAACTTATGCCGACGATGAATATGCTCACGACGAACGGCTTCGTGTTCACCGATTACTATCACCCGGCTTGGGGCGGCAGCACGTCCACCGGCGAGTGGGGCAACCTCACCGGGTTGTTCCCCGAGAGCGCGAGCGCAATGAAGAACAGCGCGAAACACGATATGAGCTTCACAATCGGCAGCGTGCTGAAGTCGCGCGGATATACGTCGCTCGCGTTCCACAACAACTCGTACACCTACTACGGACGCGACCAGACGCACGAAAACCTCGGGTACACCCACTGGGTCGCCATAGGCAGCGGGCTTGAAATGTCCGGCGGGTGGCCGCGCTCCGACCTCGAAATGCTTGAGACGACGCTCGATATGTATATCGACAAACAGCCGTTCAACATATATTATATGACCGTCTCGGGTCACGCGAACTACAGCTTCACCGGAAACAATATGTCGGCGCGCCACAAGAGCGAGGTCGCCGACCTGCCGTATTCCGACACGGTCAAGGCGTTTATCGCCTGCAATCTCGAAGTGGAATATGCGATGAAGTACCTGCTCGAAACGCTCGAAGCGCGCGGAATTCTCGACGACACGGTTATCGTGATGTCGCCCGACCACTATCCGTACGGTCTGATTGAGAATCAGCCGGAAAACTATCTCGACGAGCTTGCGGGACACGTGCTCGAAAAGCATTTCGAGATGTACGAGAGTATGCTCGTTATGTACTGCGGCGCGGTGAAAACGCCGGTAGTCGTGGACGCGCCGACCTCCTCGCTCGACATATTGCCGACGCTGCTGAACCTCTTCGGCGTTGATTTCGATTCGCGGCTGTTCACCGGGCGCGACGTATTTTCGGACGCGCCGCCGCTCGTGATTTTCCCGAACAGCGACTTCATTACCGACGCGGGGCGGTTCGTCAACAGCACAAAGGAGTTCACTCCTGCGCCCGGCGTCGAGGTACCGGACGGCTACGTTACCACAATGCGCGGCGTGGTCAAGAACAAAATCGCGATGAGCAAAAACGTCCAGCACGAAGATTATTTCAAATATCTGAAAACTAAGTAGGTGCCGATTATGTACACATTCAAGCCCGCGACCGAAAGAATCCTTAAAACCCGCGAGCGTATTCGCGACAGGGTACTTCGGTGCGACGCGGAGCGCGGCGTACTGATTACCGAAGCGTACAGGAAGTACGAGACGTATCCGTTCATACTGAAAAAAGCACTCGCGCACAAGTATCTGTGCGAGCGTATGACCGTATTCATCGAGCCTGACGAGCTGATTGCCGGCAACAAGGGACCGCACTATTTTTCGTCGCCCTGCTATCCCGAGTGGGGCGTTACGGACTGGTTCCTCGAGTTCGTTGACAACGGCGAATGGAAGCTCGGCGGCGACGGACTGTACCGCAGTCCCCCGACGGACGTCGTGCAGCAGACGATTTCCCCGGAGGACGCGGCGGCGATACGCGGGATTCAGGAATACTGGGACGGCAAAAAGTACGGCTCCGTCGCCGACACTTTTAAGCCCGGCTGCTTCGACGAGCTTGCGCGGCTCAACGTGTCGAGCTACGCGGAGCAGGGTATGGGGCTTGTGTCGCTCCCGGCGGGACACCTCGTCGCGGGGTACGGTAAAATCATAAACACCGGCTACGGCGCGATTCGCGCGGTGGCGCAGAAGTGGCTCGACGGGCATTACGGCAACCTTATGGACGGCGACGCGGAGAAGTATATCTTCTACTCCGCCGCGGTCGTCGAGTGCGACGCGGCGACGCTGTTCGTCAAACGCTACGCCGCGAAAGCGCGCGAACTCCTCGCGGCGGAAACCGGTGAAAAACGGCGCGCGGAGCTTGCGATGATGGCGGACGGTCTCGAATGGATTTCCGAACACCCGGCGCGCACTTTCTGGGAAGCCTGTCAGGCGGCAATGCTGTATCAGGTGTTCTACAACGTCGATACGTTCATACCGTCGCCCGCGCTCGGCAGGTTCGACCGGTACACATACCCTCTGCTCGAACGCGACCTCGCGGCGGGGCGCATAACCCTCGAATACGCTCAGGAAATCGTCGATGCGTTTTTCCTGAAAGCGAACTGCCACTACGGCGCGGGTCCCGCGAAGCTCGTGGACACGACCGGCGTCGGCAACACATATCAGCACACGACAATCGGCGGCTCAGACCCCGACACGGGGGAGGACGCGTCGAATCCGGTCACATATATGGTGCTTGAAACTATCGGGCGGCTCAAGCTCCACGACCCGACAATTTCTCTGCGAATCAACAAAAATACGCCGAAATCTCTGTGGGACTGCGCGCTCGCGACGTCCGCGCTCGTCGGCGGGCTTCCGCTGTACCAGAACGACGGCGTGATTATTCCCGCGCTCGTGAACGAACTCGGCTTTTCTCTGCGGGACGCGCGCGATTTCGGGATAATCGGCTGTCAGGAAATCGTCGGCTGCGGCAACGACTACCCCGCGCCGAACGGACTGTTCCCGCCGCACGCGTCGGTGCTGTGGGGCACCGTGTTCAATATGGCGATAAACGGCGGAATCAACCCCTTAAACGGCGAAAAAGCGTCGGTTCCGGCAAAATATCTGTATGAAATGAACTCAATCGGCGACGTTCGGGACGCGGTGCGCGCAATGGGCTATCACGTTATGCGTATGTTCCTGACAATCAACAACTACGCCGACCATATCGCGACGCAGTCGCAGGTTACGGCGCAGCCCGCGCTCTCAATCTCGATGGACGGCTGTATGGAGTCCGGGCGCGACGCGGCTCTCGGCGGCTGCAAATACAACTCGTGGGGCGGCACCGCGACCGGTCTCGCGACGCTCGCGGACTGCCTCTCTACCATTAAATATATGTGCTTTGACAAAAAACTCATCACGACGCGCGGGCTTTACGACGCGTGGATTGCCGGGTGGGACGGCTTTGAACCGCTGCGTCAGCGCATACTGAACGAAGTGCCGCACTTCGGCAACGCCGACCCGTACGCCGACGAAGAGCTTAAATGGTGCGCCGACCTGTACTATGAAATCTGCCAGAGCTGCTCAAACACCCTGCGCGGCAAGTACAAGTCCGGCTTGTACGGCGCGAGCGACCACGTCAGGCAGGGGCGCAACACGTTCGCGACAATCGACGGCAGACTCACCGGCGAACCGATTGCCGACGCGATGAGCCCGAGCCAGAGCCGCGACACAAGCGGACCGACCGCGGTGTTCGCGTCGTCCGTAGTGTTCGACCACGGCAAGTTTCTCGGCGGAATCGCGCTGAATCTGCGTATGCACCCGAGCGTGCTGTCGCGGGAGGACGGCGCGGCGAAGCTCCGCGATATGACGGAGGCGTACTTCGCCTCCGGCGGTATGGAGGTGCAGTACAACGTCGTGGACACCGAAACTCTGCGCAAGGCGCAGGTCGAGCCGACGCAGTACCGCGACCTCGTCGTGCGAATCGCGGGGTACTCCGCGTACTTCGTCGAACTCGGGCGCGACTTGCAGAACGACATAATCGCGCGCAACGAGAACAGGATATAGGCAAAACAATCGCGGCGCGGAGACTGTCTCCGCGCCGCAGCTTTATTCACCGCTCGCCCCACTTGCGATCCGGCTTGCCGTCCTGGTGTTCCTCCGCCCGCTTCTCAAATTCCAGCCCGCAAGTCCGGCAATGCTTGGGAACGGTTCTGTACATCTGCCTTATTCCTATTACCCTCGCACCGCACTCCGGACAACTCTGTGACAATAAACAGATAATCGCGACAAGTAACGCCATAAGAAAAGCTGATAAAATCCACAATACTACAGGATTAAAATCTGTATGATCTCAATACAGTCTTCCTGATACGATAACAACGACAATAAGCATCGGGACG
>JAITNK010000024.1 GCA_031290515.1 Oscillospiraceae bacterium | reverse complement strand
CAAAAACTCCCGCACGCGCGCCTTGCTCCTGATTATATCCGCTATGCGCTCCGTATATTCCTGCGGATATTTCGGGTTGAACGCGCGCTCAATCCGCGTTCCGCGCGCGACGAGCTTCGTAACGCCTCCGCCGCCGAGCGACAGGACGCTCCCCGTCTCGTCCATCATTATAATATTGTACAGGCACTCAAATCCCGGCTTCGTCCAGCCGGTGTTTTCGAGTCCGCCGGACGAATATTTCTGCCGGTAGAGGTAGTACGGCGCGTATCCCGCGCTCCGCAGGGTGGTAAGCGAGCCGTCAATCATAGAGAGAACCTCCGCGCCGCCCGGCGTCGGAACCTCGTCAACGGTGACGCGCGAACCTTTTTTCCGCGACAGCGCGTGTACCGTGATATTCTCCGGCGCGAGAGCGACCGCCCGGTCGAGACTGCGGCGGAACCCCGAGAGGTCGTCCGCCGGCAGACCCGCGATAAGGTCGGCGTTGACGGCGCGGAATCCCGCGTCCCGCGCGAGAGCGAAGGCGCGGAGCGTATCCTCCGTGCTGTGCCGCCGCCCGATTGCCGCGAGCACCGCGTCCGAAAACGTCTGCGGGTTCACCGAGACGCGGTCAACGCCGCGCAGCCGCATAACGCGGAGCTTTTCGGCTGTAATTGTGTCCGGCCGCCCTGCTTCGACGGTGAATTCGCGGCAGTGCGCAAGGTCGAACGCGTCCGCAACGTGCGCGAGAAGCGCGCCGAGCTGCGCCGCCGAAAGCGTGGTCGGGGTGCCGCCGCCGACGTATACGCAGCAGATTTTCGCCGCCGTGCCGCGCACGGCTTCGGCGAGCGCGTCAATCTCGCGGTGAAGCGCGGCGAGAAACGGTTCGAGCAGTTTAAGCGATTTTTCGACGCTGTTCGACACGAACGAGCAATAAGCGCAGCGCGTAGGGCAGAACGGGATTCCTATGTACAGCGCGACGGACTCCGGCGCGAGCGTACCCGCGGCGGCGACCTCGGCTTTCGCGCAGTCGAGCGCGAGCGCGGCGCGGGTTGCGGACACGAAATATTTTCGGCGGAATTCGGCTTCGGCTTCGCGTTCCGTCATTCCGGCGGCGAGCAGCTTCGCGACGAGCGTACCCGGGCGTATGCCCGCCGCCGCGCCCCACGGAATGTCCGTCTGTCCGGACTTAACGGCGGCGCGGAAGAACGCGCGCTGAAGCAGTCCGCGCTCAAGCCGGTCGCGCGCCGTCGCCGCGAGAGCCGCGTCGTCCGGAACCGCCGCCCGCGCGGTAAACGCTTCGCCGTCCCGGCGGATAACGGCGGTCGCGGTGATTTTCGCGCCGCGCGACAGGGTAAGCCGCGCGCGGAGTCCGCCGCCCGGAAGCGTCGTCACGAACTCCGGCTTCTCCGCCGGAAACGTGTGGAGCAGAATCTGCTCCGCCGCATAGCGGTAATTATGCCCGGAGAGCAGCAGCTTCACTGCGCGGGAAAGCTCCCGAGCGCGTACCTGACGTAGTAGTTGAACCGCCGCTCGTTTTCGAGAGTCGTCGCCTCCGCGTGTCCCGGATAGACCTCAAAGTCGCCCGGAAGCGCGGCGAGCTTCCGCAGCGACGCGAGCAGAACGTCCATATCGCCGCCGAGGTCGGTTCTGCCGCAGGAATCCTTAAACAGCGTATCCCCGGTGAACAGCGCGTCCCCGCAGAGCAGGGTAACGCCGCCCGGCGTGTGTCCCGGCGTTTCGATTACTCCGAAGCTCAGTCCGCCGACGTCCACCGTGTCGCCGTCCTTATATTCGCGCAGGTCGAACGCGGCGGAGAGCTTCGCTTCGCTCCGTGAAGTCTCTCCCGCAAGCTCTTTCGGGTGGACGTACACCGGGACGCGCAGCTCCTCGTCAAGCGCGGGCAGAGCCATAATATGGTCAAAGTGCGCGTGAGTGATGAAAATCGCGCGCGGTGCGAGACGGCGTTCCTCGATGTAATTGAGAATCGTCGTAGCCTCCGCGCCCGGGTCGATAATCGCGCACTCGAGCGTAATCTCGTCCGCGACGACGTAGCAGTTGGTCTCGAGATGCCCGACGGGCAGACATTTAATGAGCATAAGCTACCTCCTTAAATATACGGCAAAAGCGCGGAAGTCCGCGCTTTTGAAAAATATCGTCAAAAAGTCTCTTGACAAACGAAAACAAGAGAGGTATAATAAACCGCTTATGTCAAAATAAGCGGACAAAGCCCCACCTCTATAACTGACGTGATTGTATCACGGATTGAGCAATCTGTCAACACCGAGATTAAAATTCGACAAAACTTCTTTCCGCGCCGCCGTGAGTATCGCAACGTTAACCGTTTGCCCGTCTCCGCGCCCGCGGGCGCGTTCCCCGTGCGAGCGCAGCGGACACGGAGCGCAGGGGGGGCTTTGCCCGACCAAGCGTTAGGTAAGTTAAGTTAAAAGGAGCACTAAATGCCGAAAGATGTAGCCTACGGAAAGACCATACGCAAAACCTTTATCAAGACCGACGAGATTCTTGAAATCCCGAATCTGCTCGAAATACAAAAGGAGTCCTACAACTGGTTCGTCCGGGAGGGACTCCGCGCCGTTTTCAAAGACGTCGCGGCGATTACCGACCACACCGGCAACCTCGAGCTGACGTTCATAGACTTCACGATGGACGAGGCTCCGAAGTACTCCGTCGAAGAATGCAAGGCGCGCGATGTGACGTACGCCGCGCGGATAAAGGTTCTTGTGCGCCTGTTCAACCGCGAGACGGACGAAATCAAGGAGCAGGACCTGTATATGGGCGACTTCCCGATTATGACGGAGGCGGGCACGTTCATTATCAACGGCGCGGAGCGCGTCGTCGTGTCGCAGATTATCCGCTCGCCGAGTTCGTATTTCGAGAAGCGCACCGACCCGAAAACCGCGTCGAGCGTGTACGCGGCGACGCTTATTCCGTACCGCGGCGACTGGCTCGAGTACGAGACGGACGTGTCCGACCAGTTCTTCGTGCGTATCGACAAGAACCGCAAGTTCCCGATTACCTGGCTTATCCGCGCGTTCGGCAACCCGCGGGAGGACGCGCCGTATTCCTGGCTGTCGGTCCCCGGCGCGGAGGGCGGAGTTATCACCGCGGCGCAGATTAAAGCCGTTTTCGGCGAGGACGACCGCATCGTAGCGACGCTCGACAAGGACGCGTTTGAAACGCGGGACGACTCGCTCAAAGAGATAATGAAGAAGATTAAGCCGGACGAACCGCCGTCCGTCGAGTCCGCGGAGACGTTCATTTACAACGCGTTTTTCGACCCGCGCCGCTACGACATAAGCAAGGTCGGACGTTATAAGTTCAACAAAAAGCTCGCGCTCTGGTCGCGTATCGAGGGCAAAACTCTCGCCGAGCCGGTCGCCGACCCGCTCACCGGCGAAATCGCCGCCGAAGCCGGAGAGACGCTGACCCGCGCGCGCGCAAAAGAGCTTGACTCGCTCGGCGTTATCCGCGTTCTCGTTAGCGTCGAAGGTCGGGAGAGACCGGTGCCCGTGTTCTCGAACGGTATGGTGAAAATCGACCGCTTCATCGACTTCGACCCGAAAGAACTCGGAATCAAAGAGCGCGTTCGCCTCATCGTACTGCGCAAGCTGCTCGCGGAATACTCCGGCGACGAGCTTAAGCAGGCGATTTCCGAGCATATCGACGACCTGATTCCGAAAACCGTCATTCCGGACGACGTGTTCTCCACGATTAACTACCTTAACGGACTCGCGTCAAACATCGGCACCGACGACGACATCGACCACCTCGGCAACCGCCGTATGCGCTGCGTCGGCGAGCTGCTTCAGAACACATTCCGCACCGGCTTCTCGCGTATGGAGCGCGTTATCCGCGAGCGTATGACCTTGCAGGACCTCGACATCATTACGCCGCAGTCGCTGATTAACATAAAGCCAGTGACGGCGGCGATTAAGGAATTCGTCGGTTCTTCCCCGCTGTCGCAGTTTATGGACCAGACGAATCCGCTTGCGGAGTTGACGCATAAGCGGCGTATGTCCGCGCTCGGTCCCGGAGGTTTGAGTCGTGAGCGCGCGAACTTTGACGTTCGTGACGTACACTATACACACTATGGACGCTTGTGTCCGATCGAAACACCGGAAGGCCCGAACATCGGTCTGATTTCATCACTCTGCGTTTATGCTAAAATCAACGATCTGGGATTCATCGAAACCCCTTATCGTCAAGTAAGCCAGGCGAAAGTAAATCTTTCTCCGGAAGGAATTACCTACTTAACG
>JAITNK010000015.1 GCA_031290515.1 Oscillospiraceae bacterium | reverse complement strand
GCAAGATATGAATCAAGAATATTTAGAATATTCAAATTTGCGTTTTGCGCTTTTGTATTGTATAATATCCGCAGACCGCCGGGCAAAGCCCTTTGGGTCTGCTCAAAATTATATACCGCGACGGCACCCTGTGCCTGCGGTATAATATCCGCAGACCGCCGGGCAAAGCCCTTCGGGTCTGCTCAAAATTATATACCGCGGCGGCAATTCGCGCCTGCGGTATAATATCCGCAGACCGTCGGGCAAAGCCCTTTGGGTCTGCTCAAAATTATATACCGCGACGGCAATTTACGCCTTAGAATTGTATTATGGATAACAAACAAAACCGGAGGTCTGCTATGAAAAAGCTGCTCGCGCTCATTCTCGCGCTGACGCTCGCCGCGTCGCTGTTCGGGTGCGCGCAAACGCCGGACGAAGCCTCGCCGTCACCGGAGCCGGACGCGTCGCCGTCGGAGCCGGACGCGTCGCCGTCCGACAGTACGCATACCGCCGAGCCGTCTCCCGCGGAAGAACCGATACCCGTCGAAGTCGGCGGACGCCTCGCGCTCGGCGAGTACAACGGCGAACCGATAGAGTGGCGCATACTCGACATTGCGGACGGCAAGGCGTTCGTAATCGCGGAAAACTGCGTCGCGGTCAGGAATTACAGCGATATGGGTTCCGCAGTGACGTGGGAAAACTGTACGTTGCGGTACTGGCTGAACGGCGAGTTCTATGCCGCCGCGTTCAGCGACAGCGAACAGCGTTTGATTGTGCAGACGGCGATTTCAAACCCCGACAACGCGCTGTACAATATTCCGGGAGGTAACGACACGAGCGACAAAATCTTTGTGCTGAGCATCGACGAAGCAAACCTGTATTTTTATGACGGCAGCGGCGCCGCGGCTTTCGAGGGCAAAACGATTTGGTGGTGGCTCCGCTCGCCGGGCGCGAACACGGGCAACGCCGCGAGCGTTGATATTGACGGTATTGACCGCGCAGGAGGTCTCGGCGTTAACGAATTTACCGCCGGCGTGCGCCCCGCGATGTGGGTGACGCTGTAATGCGCGTTATGGCAATCGACTACGGCGACGCGCGCACCGGAATCGCGGTCTCCGACGCTACCGCGTCAATCCCCGGCGACGCTTGGACGGTGCGCGAGACGAACGCCGCGCGGCTTGCGGAAACCATTGCGGCGGAAGCAAAATCGCGCGGAGTCTCCGTCGTCGTCCTCGGGTACCCGAAAAATATGGACGGCACGCTCGGTCCGCGCGCTAAGAAGTCCGAAGCGTTCGCGGAAAAACTCCGCGCGCTCGGGCTTACGGTCGCGCTGTGGGACGAGCGGCGCACTACCGTCGCGGCGCACGATATTCTGACGGCGAACGACCGTCACGGCAAACGCCGCAAAGCGGTGGTGGACGCGGTCGCCGCGACGCTGATACTCGAAGGCTATCTGGCGCGGGGAAGCGGAGTAGAGGAGTAACGGAGTAACGCGCTTTTTTCAAGAAAAGAGCTGCAGAAAAGCAAGTTTAGGTTATTATATTTCGCGGGAGTGCGGACGGAGCCGCGTCTAAACCCTCGCGCCGCGTAACGCCGCGGCGAGCGAAAAACGGAGGTATAAATGCTTTTTGATACGCACGCGCACTATGACGACGAACGGTACGGAGGCGAGCTTGACGGCATACTGAACGCGCTCGCGGACTCCGGGGTCGGGCTTGCGCTCAACGCCGGAAGCGGTATGGCGCAGTCGCGCCGCGGGCTTGAAATCGCGCGGAAGTACGGATTTGTGTATGCCGCCGCCGGGGTTCACCCGCACGAGGCGGAGCAAATGACGGACGCGGACATTGATGAACTGCGCGTTATGCTGCGCGAGCCGAAGTGCGTCGCGCTCGGCGAAATCGGGCTTGATTACCACTACGACTTTTCCCCGCGCGAGGTTCAGCGGCGCAGGTTCGCGCAGCAGCTGGAGCTTGCACGCGAAACGGATATGCCGGTTATCGTTCACGAGCGCGAGGCGTTCGCGGACGTTATGGAAATCCTGTCGGACTTCGGCGGTCTGCGGCTCGTGGTGCATTGCTTTTCCGGCGATACCGCGGCGGCGGAGCGCGTTATTGAACGCGGCTGGCTGGTGTCGTTCAACGGCATTGTGACGTTCAGGAAAAACAAGTCGCTCGAAGTAGCGGCGGCGGTTCCTCTCGAATATCTGCTGCTCGAGACGGACGCGCCGTATCTCGCGCCGGACCCGGTTCGCGGAACGCTCAACGACTCGCGCAACCTGAAATACATCGCGGCGAAAATCGCGGAAGCGCGCGGAATCACGGCCGAAGAGCTTGCCGCCGCGACTACGGAGAACGGAAAACGCTTTTTCGGGATTAACTGACGTTTACGGACGCGCTTTCGCGGGCAGAATCATAGCGGTAACGCTATTAAAACCGCGAGGTGCAGAATGGTAAAGGGTATAACACGCCGCGTAATCGTGCTGAAGCCGAAAGACAAGCTGTTCGACGAGGCGATTTTCATCGTCAGCGGCGAATCCGGGAAAGAGGTGTCCGCCGACGAGATTGTGCGTCAGGCGGAGAAAATCGCGGGGGAGTACGCCGGAGCGCGCCCGCGGCGTAAGAACGGCGCGGCGTACCTGCCGGTGCTGTTCGCGGCGGTCGGCGCGCTGTCGGCTTCGCTGATCTGGCTCGTCGCGCTCTGGCTGTTGTAGCCGGATTTTTTGTTGCATAAAAGGTCGGTTTGTGGTACAATATCCGCAGACCGTCGGGCGAAGCCCTTTGGGTCTGCTCAAGACTATATACCACAACGGCACTTCGTGCCTGTGGTATTATCCGCGAGCGGATAATAATGTGGGGAGCCGTCGCAGACGGCTCCGCCGCGAGTAACGTTCCGTCAGCGAAAACGAGCGCAAGCGACGTTTGAGCCATACGGAACGGCAGCGGCGTCAAATTCGAGCTTTGCGAGAATTTATTGAGCGGCGGGAGGCTATGCCCGACCGAGCGGAAACAGCCGTCGCAGACGGTTCCGCACCCGCAGGTGCGTTCCCCGTGCGAGTTTACGAGCACAGAGCGCAGGGAGGCTATGCCGACCAAGCGGATAATATAAGGAGGCACTACATAACTATGACCAGACGCGACAAAACCAACTACTACCTCGACATCGCGGACACGGTACTCGAACGCTCGACCTGCCTGCGGCGCAAGTACGGCGCGATTATCGTGTCGAACGACGAAATCGTAGCCACCGGATACAACGGCGCGCCGCGCGGACGCAAAAACTGTATCGACATAGGAGTGTGTACGCGCGAAACGCTCGAGATTCCGGCGGGGGAGAGGTACGAGCTGTGCCGCAGCGTCCACGCGGAGCAGAACGCGATAATTTCCGCGTCCCGCCGCGATATGCTCGGAGCGACGCTGTACCTCGTCGGACGCGACGCGAAAGACGACGCGATGATTGACGCGTCGTCCTGCACGATGTGCAGACGGCTGATTATCAACTCGGGGATTACGGACGTCGTGTCGCGCCGAGCGGACGGCAAGTTCGACCGCGCCCGCGTCCGCGACTGGGTTATGTCCGACGACTCCGTCGCCGCGGGCGTCTGAGGCGGAGGATACGTCCGGAGAGCAGCGATAAATGCGGAGCGCGACAGCGCGCTTCGTATTTATCGCCGGCGAGGATAACCGTATGCGGGTCTCACAGGCGGCATTGCGTCATTTAATCAAGTTTGCGGACAAGGCTTATTTCACATTTGAAATCCAATCAAATATATCGTCCGTCACATCAGCGGAAACAGGCGTAGACTGCGCATATTCGCGCGTTACCAGTTCGGAAAACGGCACGGTTTCGCCTTTATACTCTCCCATAATGTGATTAAGCGTCGGATATATCTTGAACACGGCGTCGGGGTGCGCCGACAAGCCGGATTTCCACAGGTCAAAATCGTTTTCGGGTACTTGTCTGTCGCGCCCGCCCTGTAATACAAGGACAGGCTTGCCGTCTTTCAGATGTAAATCAAGCGTATTTATACCCTCGAACGAACGCAAATACCACGCGCTCATACCGAAAACAGCGTTCTCCGCTTTCAGCGCGTCGGCATCCGGCAATTCTGATAATTGCGATGATTTTGTCAGCTCAGACCGCACAAAGGCGCGTATCTGTTCAGCATCGTCGGTTTTGCCGTTTCCTTCGAGTTCGTCGGCGTACAATAAATTCTGCTCCGCACTTAATTCATATAGCTTCCGCGGCGTTCCCTCCATAATGATATAGCCGTCGCAGTTCGCTCCGTTCGCGTTAATTTCGGCAAGCAGTCCGCCGCTCATACTATGCCCTAACACATATACCTTTTCAAAGCGGTTTTTCAGCAGTTTAACTGCGGCAACAGCGTCATATATTGTTTCGTCGTAAACGGTCAGCTTCTCCATAGCGTCCGCGTCCCCGGCAATTTTAGCCCCGTAAGTCAGAGTACGCTTGTCATATCGCAAAACGGCAACGCCTTTTCCCGCGAGCGCATAAGCAATATCGCGAAACGGTTTGTTCGCGCCTATCGTTTCGTCTTTGTCCGCCGGTCCCGAACCGTGAACAAGCACGAGAGCGACATTCGCGCCACTCTCCGGCAACGTAAGTAATCCGTCAAGCGGATAGCCGCTCCCCGCATCAACAGTCACGCGTTCCTCGGTTACGCCGCCCGGAGTTTCCGCCGGTTCGGTTTCGACCGCTCCAGCTCTGAAAAACAGTCCAGCCACAAGGTTTTCGGCATTAAAGACTGTCCGCTGAACGTATGAGCCGTTCTCAAACAAGACCGTCAGTTCGATAATGTCATAGCCGTCGGATTGAAAGCCCGTGTAACCGCCCGTTTCAATGAACGCGCCGGATTGTTTAGCTATCCTGTCCCACGTTGCGGCGACCTTGCCTTTCATAGCTTTTTGCATAGTTGCGTCCATCATTGCAAGAGCCGAAGTTTCGTCTCCGACGCTCATATAGCCCGAGAGCGTATCGGCGAGTTCGTGCAGTTCGCCTTTGCGCGTATCGTCAAGCGGCGGCTGGAGTTCCGGCGCAGTCTTGTCTGTTTGAGCGCCGCTGCACGACGTAAAGGCGAACAGCAGAACAATGACTGACGCAATGGCAATAAGTCGTTT
>JAITNK010000122.1 GCA_031290515.1 Oscillospiraceae bacterium | reverse complement strand
AGAGTGCAGAGAGGGGGCGAGCGGCGTTTGAGCCGCCCCCTCTTTGCTCCTCACCGTCCGCAGACGGTGATTCCCGCCCAAGGCGAAATGCGTCCCGCTCGCCGAAGCGAGCGAAACCCTACCCCGCCCGCGGCGAAATAACCCTCGCCCGCGGGCGCATAACGCCGCAAGCCCTAATTCTTGGCTTTCAGAGATTTCCGCGCTGCCTCGAGCATATCCGCTTCGGCGCGGCGCACTTCGAGCAGCAGACGCGGTTCGTACGGTCTGTCGGGTCTCTCGACGACCGAGACGAGATTCGCCACGGCGGCGAGAATGTACTCCGCGGCGGCTTCTTTCGTACTTTCGCCGCGCTTCTCCCCGGCATAGACAAGGGCGCGTTCGACCGCGCCGACGGCGCGCACCGTGGCTTCCCCTCCGTCGCCGTACTCCCCGGAAAGCAGTGCGTCCGTCGTAACGCCGTAGTACCGCGCGATGATGAGCAGAAACCGTTGTTTCGGCTCGCGCACTCCGTTTTCATAGTGCGAAAGCAACGCCTGCGAGACGTTTAGTTCCTGCGCCGCCTGTTTTTGCGAGAGGTCTTTCTTTTTGCGAAGCTCCTTGATTGTCCTTGCGAATACTGACTTGTCCATAGTCTTGTCCATAATAATACCTGCCTTATAATCTGTAAAATACAGTCAATTTACCGCGAATACAGGCATTATACCGCAAAGTAATACGAATTGCAATACCAAATTTATAAAAAATCCGTTACCGCTCGGCGGCGTCTTTCCAGGCGGCTATGAACCGCGCGCACTCGCCGAGCGGGTCGGCGTTTATACGCAGAGTAACTGCCGGACTCGCGCCGTTTTCGAGCCGCACCCTGCCCCGGAACTCGTCGGACTGATACACGGCGGTCAGCACGGCGGGGTCGAACACGTCGAGTTTCAGCCGGACGAGCTTCCCTTTCTGCGCGATGTCGGACACTCCGGTTTGCGACGCTTCATAGCGCAGACGCGCGATTTTGACGAGGTTCGCCGCCTCTTCCGGCGGGTCGCCGAAGCGGTCGATAAGCTCGTCGAGAATATCCGCCGCGTCGTCCTCCGTCTCGACGCGCGCGATTCGCCGGTAGAGGTCGAGCCGCGTTTCGCCCGACGCGACGTAGCTCTGCGGCAGCCGCGCGGTCACGGACAGGTCTGCGGCGCAGACGGTTTTCGGCTTCGGCTTCGCGCCCTGTTCCTCGGCGACCGCTTCTTCGAGCAGGCGCAGGTACATATCGTAGCCGACTTTCATCATATGCCCGGACTGTTCCGCGCCGAGCAGACTGCCCGCGCCGCGGATTTCAAGGTCGCGCAGAGCGATTTTGAATCCGGAGTTGAACTCCGCGAACTCGCGTATCGCGGACAGCCGCTTCTCCGCGACCTCGGACAGCACCTTGCCGCGCCGGAAAGTCAGGTACGCGTAGGCTCTCCGGCGGCTCCTGCCGACTCTGCCGCGTATCTGGTGGAGCTGGGCAAGCCCCATTTTGTCCGCGTCCTCGATTATAAGCGTGTTGACGTTCGGAATGTCTATACCGGTCTCGATTATCGTCGTGCAGACGAGAATCTGCGCCTCGCCGGAGACGACGCGCTCCATTACGCCGGAGAGCGTCTCCTCGTCCATACGTCCGTGCGCGACGGCGATTGACGCTTCCGGCGCAAGCTCGCGCAGCTTCGCCGCCGTGCGGTCGATTGTGTCGATGCGGTTGTGCAGGAAGTACACCTGCCCGCCCCGGTCAAACTCGCGCAGCACCGCGTCGCCGAGTACGTTCCAGTCGTGCTCCATAACGTACGTCTGCACCGGCTGCCGCCCGGTCGGCGGCTCCTCTATCGTACTCATATCGCGTATGCCCGACAGAGCCATATTGAGCGTGCGCGGAATCGGCGTCGCCGACAGCGTGAGCGCGTCCACGCGCTTCGCGAGTTCCTTGAGCCGCTCCTTGTGCGCGACGCCGAACCGCTGTTCCTCGTCAACGACGAGCAGTCCGAGCTTTTTGAAGCGTATGTCCTTCGAGAGCAGTCTGTGCGTCCCGATTACAAGGTCAACCGCGCCGGATTCAAGCCCCGCGAGCGTCTTTTTTATCTCGCGCGGCGGCGAAAAGCGCGACAGCGTCCCGATTGTCACCGGCAGTCCCGCGAACCGTTCGGACGCGGTGCGGAAATGCTGACTGCACAGCACGGTCGTCGGCACGAGAATCGCCGCCTGGTACCCGTCGAGTACGCACTTCATCACGGCGCGGAGCGCGACCTCCGTCTTGCCGTAACCCACGTCGCCGCAGAGGATTCTGTCCATCGGGACGTTCTTTTCCATATCGGACTTGATTTCCGCGACGCTGCGGAGCTGGTCGTCCGTCTCCTCGTAGCCGAAGCCGTCCTCAAACTCGCGCTGCCAGACGCTGTCCGGCGCGAACGCGTGTCCTCGGACGCGGCTCCGCTCGGCGTACAGCGCGATAAGCTCCGCCGCCATATCGCGGGCGGACGCGCGCGCGCGGGACTTCTGTTTGTTCCAGTCGCCGCCGCCCATTTTGGACAGGCGCACGGCGGAATCCTCGCCGCCGCCGATGTATTTCGCGATACTGTCAAGCTGCGTCGCGGGGATATAGAGCGCGTCCGCGCCCTGAAACTGTATTTTTATATAGTCGCGCGGCGCGGCGTCCACCGTCATCGTGAACAGTCCGGCGTACCGCCCTATGCCGTGCGCGTCGTGGACGACGAGGTCGCCCGGCGCAAGGTCGGTGTAGTTCTGCACGCGCTCGCGGTTGGACTTTTTGTGCGCTTTTGTCTTGCGCGGCAGCGACTGTTCGGTGAGCTGCCCCTCGGTTATGACGGCGAGCTTCGCCGCCGGGTACTCCATTCCGGCGGAGACCGCGCCGAGCGCGATTGCCGTGCGTCCCGGCTCCGGCATCGCGGCGAGCGACCAGTCGGCGTACGCCGAAACGCCCGCTTCCCGGAAGTACCCGAGCAGTATCTCGCCGCGCTTTTGCGACGAGACGAGTACGACCGTCGAGAAGCCGCGCCCGCCGTAGTGCAGCGCGTCCGCCGCCGCGGTCTCGAGGCTGCCGCCGTAACCCGGAAGCTGCTTGACGACCGTGTGCGCGAGACTCTTC
Source organism: Oscillospiraceae bacterium (assembly GCA_031290515.1). Lineage (GTDB taxonomy): Bacteria > Bacillota > Clostridia > Oscillospirales > Oscillospiraceae > JAIRRO01. Next base: position 1,723 of record JAITNK010000122.1, on the reverse strand, counting down.
GGGCGAATCGGATAGTTCGAGACGGTGAAAGCGTCGCACATTATAACGGAGAAGCGTTCGAGCTGCGCAAAAAAGTCTGTTTTTGTAAGCGCAAACCGGCTTCGTGACGCGTCGAGCAGTCCGGCTTCGAGCAGCGCGGTCACTTCCTCCGCAAGCCGTTTTTCGTACCGCTCCGCCGCCTCGGCGACGCGCGCGGGGTCGGATATGAGCACGACCGCGTCCGGCGCGAGAAAGTCGAGCGCGGCGGCGAACGGCGAAATCAGCTCCGCATACCTGTCGGACGACGGCAGAACGCGCCCGGCGCGGAGCCGCTCCGCGTCGGCGAGCGCGCTCTCCCTCGCGCGCTCCGACCTGGCTCCGCGAAGCGAGCCTGACAGCCCGGCAAGCGCGTCGAGAAATCCCTGTTCCCCGCCCGGCGCGAGCGACGGAAGCGACTCCGCCGCAGGCAGAATTTGTGCGAATCCGCAAGGCTCGCCGCGCCGCTGTGTCGCGGGGTCGAAGAACGTCAGCGTGTCGATTTCGTCGCCCCACAGCTCGCACCGAATCGGCTCTTCATTCGCCGGCGACCAGAAGTCGAGTATACCGCCGCGACGCGCGTACTGCCCGGGAGCCTCGACGGTTTCCGCCCGAATATAGCCTGCGCCGGTGAGCGCGGCGATAAGCTCCTCCGGCGGGCGCGTCTCCCCGGGAGCGAGCGTGACGGCGGCGCGGAGCAGTGCGTCTTTCGGTATCGCGCGCTGCATTAACGCGGCGGCGTGCGCGGTGATTACCGTTGCGCCGCAAGCGATTTCATACAACGCGCGGAGCCGCGTCCGCTCAAAATCGCGCGAGACTCCCTCCATATCGCGGAAGTTGAATTCGCGCTCCGCGAGCGTCGCGGCGTCCTCTCCGGTGAACGCGCGCAGGTCTGCGGCGGCGCGCCGCGCCTCCGACGCGTCCGCGGCGATATAGACGACCTGCCGCCCGGTTTCGGCGCGCACCGCCGCGAGCAGGTGCGCTCTCGGCGCGGCAGAAAGCCCCGAAAGTACTGCGGGACAAGTCCCGTCTTCCGGAGCGAGTGCGGTTTTGCGAATCGCCGGGTCGCGGAGCGCGGCGGCGGCGAGCGGCGGAACGGTGTGCGGCAAAGCGATTCTCCTGACAGAAGTCGAACTACAATAAAACCTTGCGCTACAGCGGTTTTGTGGAGATTTTCTTGTACTTGCGCGGGTAGCCCTCCGGCGTTGCGGACTGCTTGCGGATTACCGCAATGCGGCGCGGCGTACCGTCCGGCAGCGCGTAGTCCGAGACGGCTTCGAGCGCGCCCCCGAGCGTCGCGATTGCGTTCGCGGCGGCGGTGATTTCATCGTCTGACGACTGCGATTTCATCGCGAGAAACGCGCCGCCGGTGCGCACGAACGGCAGACACAGTTCCGTCAGTTCGCGCAGGTCTGCGACCGCGCGGGAGACCGCGAAGTCGAAAACGTCGAGGTTTCGCAGCGCGTATTCCTCCGCGCGTGCGTGTACGCAGCCGGCTTCGAGTCCGAGCGCGCGCGCTGTTTCGGCGAGGAACGCGACGCGCTTTTCCGATGCGTCGAGTAGCGTAACCGCAAGGTCGGGGCGCGCGATTTTGAGCGGCAGTCCCGGGAATCCTGCGCCGGAGCCGACGTCGATGAGCGTTGCGCCCGGCGGCGCGGTGCCGAGCGGCGAGTATGCGAGCGGCGCGAGACTGTCGAGGAAGTGCCGC
>JAITNK010000083.1 GCA_031290515.1 Oscillospiraceae bacterium | reverse complement strand
CGCAAGTTCACCGTCCGGGTAATTGATACGTCCGCCGCCGACCCCGAATCGAACGATGTCCTCTTCTGTACGAAGTACTTCTCGCTCTCGTTTTTCTGACATAAATGTACCCCTCCTTTTTCCGGCGCGTTGCGCCTGTTGAATATGGGTTTTGCTGTTTATTTTGCCGTCTCATTTGTATCCCGCCCGGCGCGCTTCGCGTCAGGCGGCAGTATGTCCGGGCGGACTGCTATTATCCTGCACTCGCGAAGTCCTCCTTTGTGCATATTTGTCTTGCTTGCCTGTATTATATCATATAGATTTGGCAAATGCAAATGAAAATTCGGATACAAATAACTGCAATAAGTTACAGACTGTAACTATTAATACTAAATGTTTATAAATAGTTACAGACTGTAACCGATTGTAACCGCTCCGTAACTATTTCGCGCCGCGCCGCCGAGCGGTCTGCGATGTGAAATTTATTTTCATATTGACTTTTCGGCAAAAGTATAATAGAATGGTTGTCGGCAAGCGGGCGAAAGGGGGCGGCAATATGTGCTGTGCGCGACTGAGCGCGGGCAAATCCGGCGCGGCGCGGCGCGGAATCAGGGTTACGGCTCTCGCGCTCTGCGTCTGCTTTGCCGTCGTCTTTCTGCTTTCCGCGGCGTTCGTCGCGACCCACGCGAACCACGAACACGACCATAACGGCGCGGACGGATGCTGCGCGGTCTGCGCCCGCGTCGCCGCGGCGCGGAGTCTGCTCTGCCGGCTTTCGGCGGCGGCGGCGGTTGCCGCGCTCGCGCTCGGCGGTATGTTCGCCGCGTTCCGCGACCCGCGCGGCGACGCTTCGGCGGCGGACGCGCTTACGCTTGTCGGCTTAAAAATCCGCCTGAATAATTAAAAATCTCCTCACATCAAGGTAGTGCTGCGCCCTTTTCGGGCTGCCGCGCCGCCTTGTATTTTTATGCTCAAAAATAAAATTAAACCGAGGTGTACCTTTGAAACGATTTATTTCCCTCGCGCTCGCCGCACTGCTTGCGCTTACGGCGGCGGGCTGCGCCGGGACCGGTAAGTCCGGCTCGGAATCCGACGGCAAGCTCGGCGTCGTCGCCACGATATTCCCCGCGTACGACTTCGCGCGGGAGGTCGCCGGAGATGCGGCGAACATTACTATGCTGCTGCCTCCTGCGGCGGAAAGCCATTCCTACGAGCCTACGCCGCAGGATATTATCACGATTCAGAACTGCGGCGTGTTCATATACGTCGGCGGCGACTCCGACGAGTGGGTGCGCGGCGTACTCGACTCTATGGACACGAGCCGTATGACAATCGTCACGCTTATGGACTGCGTTGACGTCGTCGAAGAAGAGATAGTCGCGGGTATGGAAGAGGAAGCCGGAGAGGAAGAAACCGGCGTGCCGGAGTACGACGAACACGTCTGGACTTCGCCGCGCAACGCGAAGCTGATTGTCCGGAAGCTGTCCGCCGCGTTCAGCGGGGCGGACGCGGAAAACGCCGGCGTCTACGCGCAGAACACGACGGCGTATCTCGGGAAGCTCGACGCGCTTGACGCGGCTTTCCGCGAGGTAGTTGACGGCGCGGCGCGCAGGACGATTGTCTTCGGCGACCGTTTCCCGTTCCGCTATTTCACGGACGCGTACGGGCTTGACTACGCCGCCGCGTTCCCCGGCTGCTCCACCGAGACCGAGGCGAACCCGCAGACCGTCGCGTTCCTTATCGACAAGGTCAGGGACGAGCATATCCCGGTCGTGTTCCATATCGAGCTGTCAAACGAGAAAATGGCGAACACAATCAGCGAAGAGACCGGCGCGAAAGTGCTGCTGCTTCACGCCTGCCACAACGTGTCAAAGGACGATTTCATAAACGGCGAGAGCTATCTGAGCCTTATGACGCGCAATGTCGAGGCGTTGAGAGAGGCTCTGAAATAGCCGGAAACCGCAATCCGCGAGGTCCCGCTCCGGAAGGAGCGGGATCTGCGGGCGTATGCATCCGGCGTTCCGGCGAATCCGTACGCATACGGCGTTTTGCCGAAACTTTGAGCGACGCGGAGCTTTGCTCCGCGAGCGGATATTAAAGAGGTCGTGCGAGGTGCTTAATACGCTTCGGGAGATGTTTACATACCGGTTTCTCGTCAACGCGGTCGTCGTCGGCGCGCTGATTTCGCTTTGCGCCGCGCTGCTCGGCGTGAGCCTTGTACTGAAACGCTACTCGATGATAGGCGACGGACTTTCCCACGTCGGCTTCTGCGCGCTCGCCGTCGCTATCGTACTGAAACTGCCGCCGCTCGCCGTCTCGGTTCCGGTCATCGTAGCCGCCGCGTTCTTTCTGCTGCGTATCAGCGAAAGCAGCAAAATCAGGGGCGACGCGGCAATCGCGCTCATCTCTACCGGCTCCGCGGCGGTCGGCGTGACCGTGATTTCCGTCACCGTCGGACTCGGCACGGACGTTTGCAACTATCTTTTCGGCAGTATTCTGTCTCTGTCGGAGCGCGACGTTACATACAGCTCCGTACTCGCCGCCGCCGTGCTGATTATGTTCGCCCTGTTCTATAACAAGATTTTCGCCGTAGCGTTTGACGAGGGTTTCGCCCGGGCGACCGGGACGCGCGCCGGCGCGTACAATATGCTGATTGCGTTTCTGACTGCGGTTACAATCGCGCTCGGTATGCGTATGATGGGCGCGCTGCTGATTTCAAGCCTGATTATCTTCCCCGCGCTCACCGCTATGCGTATATTCAGGACGTTTCTGAGCGTGACCGTATGCGCGGGCGCGGTTTCGGTTATATGCTTCCTGCTCGGCGTGGTCTGCTCCTGTCTGTACAATCTGCCGACCGGAGCCGCGGTAGTACTCGTGAACGCCGCGGTGTTCCTGCTGTTTTCCGCCGCCGGACTGATAAACGGGAGGCGCGCAAAATGATTAGCCTGATTAGAGAGATGTTTACCTACGCGTTCTTCGTCCGCGCGATAGCCGTCGGCTTGCTCGTGTCGCTCTGCTCCGCGCTGCTCGGCGTAAGTCTCGTGCTCAAACGCTATTCGATGATAGGCGACGGACTCTCCCGCGTCGGCTTCGGCGCGTTCGCGGTCGCCGCGGCGATGAACGCTTCGCCCCTGCCGGTTTCGATTCCGGTAACGGTCGCGGCGGCGTTTTTCCTGCTCCGAATCAGGGACGGCGGCAAAATCAAAGGCGACGCGGCAATCGCGCTGATTTCCGCAAGCTCGCTCGCGCTCGGTGTCGTCGTGATTTTTCTCACGACCGGGCTGAACACCGACGCCGCGAACTATATGTTCGGCAACATTCTGAATATGACGAGAAGCGACGTGCGGCTGTCGGTCGCGCTCACCTCCGCGGTGCTGGTGCTTTTCGCCGCGTTCTACAACAAGATTTTCGCGATTACATTCGACGAGAATTTCGCGCGGGCGACCGGAATGAAAACCGGGCTGTACAATATGCTGATCGCGTTCCTGACCGCCGTGACCGTCGTGCTCGGTATGCGTATGACGGGCGTACTGCTTATCTCCGGGCTGATTATTTTTCCCGCGCTCACGTCAATGCGGCTCTGCAAGACGTTCCTGAGCGTGACAGTCTGCGCGGCGGTCGTCTCGGTCGTCTGCTTCTTTACCGGCGCGGTCGCTTCGTACGATTACGGCGCGCCGACCGGGGCGAGCGCGCTGCTTGCGAATATCGCGGCGTTCCTGCTGTTCTGGGCGGTAAGTCTCATTCTGCGTTCCCGCGTAAGCGTAAAGCTGCGTAACAATATAGGCAATATCATTAAAAGGAGAGGTTAACTATGAAAAAGACACTTGCGGCGATAACGCTTTGCCTGCTTCTGCTCGCGGGCTGCGGAGGCGTCGCGGACGGAAGTCCGGATTCCGCGGCGTCGCCGTCCTCCGGCGGCTTGGTCGAAATCAAGGAGAAGCTTTTCGTCGCGCAGACGAACGACGTGTACTACAACACCGCAGATTATATGGGCAAGACCTTCAAGCTCGAGGGAATCTTCGATATTTACGAGGTTCCGGACACCGGCGTAACGTACTACTCCGTCATTCGCTACGGTCCCGGCTGCTGCGGGATTGACGCGAACCCCGGGTTTGAGGTACGGTTTGACGGCGTATGCCCCGCGCAGGACGATTGGGTGGAGGCTGTCGGCGTACTCGAGGAGTACGAGGAGGACGGGTACAGTTACCTGCGGCTCGCGCTCACCTCGCTCACCGTCCTCACGACGCGCGGCGTCGAGTACGTCACGCAGTAGGTGTAAACAAAACGAAATGCGGCTTTTATCAAGCCGCATTTCGTTTTGTTTCCGCGTCTGATTGTCAGTAGCCAATTGCCGCCAGCCACGCGCCAATTGCCGTCAGCCACGATAAATATACCTCCGGCATATGCCCCTGCACGATTGACGTCAGGTTGTCCGGAACGTAATCCGTCGTCCGGATAACCGTGAACGGTCCGAACGCCGCGCCGTCCCGCGGCAGCAGCGACACGAGCGTGTTGATGTTCTCCGGGTCTCCCGCGAGCGCGACCAGCGTCTGCGGCGACAGCAGCGCCGCGAGGTCGGACCGCATTAACGCGTCGGCGGAGAAGCCGTTCGCCGCCGCGCTTACGAACGCGTCCTGCCAACCCTGCGCAACGTACGCGTCAGCGTCCGGAATCAGCGACACGGCGAGCAGCGGCATAAGCCTGTCGCGCAGGAACACGTCCGAAGTAATTTGGTTTTCGGAGTTCACGCCGTCGGTAATCAGCATTTGTGCAATGTTTATAGTGCCGTAACGGTATTGAAAATCATCTATTAGGTAGTTTTGTTCGTTACAACCCGGAAAAGTTGCATATATCGCGAGCATTGCGGGGAACCGTTCCGCGTATTCCGCATCCGACGGCGACGGTAGCGCAATATCCACGCCGTACCGCGCGTAGCCCCATTCCGCCGCCGGAACGTACGTCACCGGGTCTGCGGGGTTCACTATGTTGAATATATTGCCGTATGTACCCGCCGCGGAAAGCGGAACCGTCCGCGGGGTCGCGAACGTGTATGCAAAAACGCCCGCGGCGGCGAGTTTGTCCCGCACCGGACTGACCGCGCCGCCGTAGTCCGCGCCGCCGGACAGCCGCGCCGCCGCGACGTTCGCTACAGCCGCGCCGCGGCTATATCCGGTCACGAGCACCTTGACGTTTGCCGCCGCGTCATACCACCCGGTTCCGGCGGTATATTCGTCCAGATAGTCCAGAACTTTCTGCGCGGAAGCGTGAAACCCGCCGTGCTGCGGCGTTCGCGCTTCCGGCGCAAGCTCATACTCGTCTCCCGGGACAACCGTGAAGTTCGACGCCCACTCCGCGCCGTAGCCGCCTCCGCGCACCGCTATCGCGACAAGCTCCGCGCCGTCCGGCAGAGTCTTATGCCCGAACGCGGCGGCAATCGAGTCCGCGGTCGGCTCGTAATCGTAGCCGTACAGCGTAACGTCCGAAAAGCCGCACTCCGCGAGCAGGTTTTTCACGCCGGACGCGCCCGCGTCCGTGTAGCCGCCCGACGTGTCCGCGGACGCCGCCGACCACGCGAGCGCGAACGCGTACAGCGCGAGGTCGCGGCTGAACTCCTCCGCCGAGCCGTCAAAGTACGCGTCGCTGTATGCATAGGCGAGCTTGCCCGCGCCCGCCGCCGTGTAATTCACAGCCGCCGCGCCCGTAACCGAAAACGGCTCCGGCGGCGTTTGCGACGCCTGCTGTGGGGTCGCCGCGCCGTCTTTCGCGCAGCCGAACGCCGTCTCCGCAAGCAGCAGAAGCGCAAGTACCGCGGCGAGCGCGTTCGTTTTCGCGGTTCCCGTTGTTTTCATTTCCATATCCCCTTTTTGATAAGCTGTCCGCTGATTTTATCCCAAACCGGGCGTTTTGTCAATACACCGTAATTCCGCTTTACTTTATTATATATGTGTGGTAGAATGTAGCGGTATACCACAACGGCACTCCGTGCCTGCGGTATATCCGCAGACCGCCGGGCAAAGCCCTTCGGGTCCGCTCAAAACTATATACCACAACGGCACTCCGTGCCTGTGGTATTATCCGCTTGGTCGGCGGAGCCTCCCCGCACTCAGCACTTAATTACGGAGGATTTATTATGGACAGCAACACCCTGCCGCTCGCGGTCGAGCCTTACGACAAAGTCTGGGGCGTCGGCGTTTCGGGACTGACCGAGAATCCGTCGCCGTTTCCGCGCGTCAACCGAATACTGCGGCGGTGCAAGGAAACGCCGAGCACGGCGGACGCGGCGCGCGCGCTGTTCGTGTCGAACCTGCACTCCGCGGAGTATTCGCGCTATCCGATGAATATCCGCTGGGCTTTGGTGCTGCGCGACACGCTGACGAACGTACCTGTCTCGATTCACCCCGACGAGCTTATCGTCGGCGAGCTTGCCGCGCCCGCGAACGCGGCTCCGGTTTACCCGGAGTTTTCAATCGACTGGCTCGTCCGCGAGATGGAGGAGTCGCCGCTCGAAAACCGTCTCAACGACAGGTACGTTATCGACGAACGCACGCGCGAGTCGATTCGCACGGTCGCGGAGCTTTGGCGCGGCAAGACCGTCTCGGAGGCGACGACCGCGATGTACACGGAAAACGAGGCTCTCGGAAGTCACCTCGGCGCGGCTGTGCTGCTTGAGGATTTGTTCATCTACGCCGGAGTCGGACACGTCGCGGCGGACTATGAAAAGCTGCTGCGCACCGGCTTCGGCGGACTGCGGAGCGAGGTGCTCGCAAAGCTCGATTCGCTCGATATGACCTTGCCGGAGTCCGTAAAAAAGTACGAGTTTTACACGGCGGAACTGATTATGCTCGAGGGCGCGAGCGCGTACATACGGCGGTACGGCGAGCTTGCGCTCGAGACGTCCGCCGCCGAGCGGGACGGGACGCGCCGCCGCGAGCTGTCGCAAATTGCGGAGAACTGTCTGCAAGTCGCGGAGGGCGCGCCGCGCACATTCCGGGAAGCGATTCAGCTCTGGCACATCGCGACGAATATGATAATCATAGAATCGTCCGGTCACAGTGTGACGTACGGGAGGTTCGACAAGCTGTTTTACCCGTTCTATAAGCGCGATATTGAGTCCGGCGCGGCGACGCGGGAAGAGATGCAGGAGCTTATCGAGCTGTCGTTCCTCAAAATGCACGAGCTGCGCAAAATCCGCGACAAAAACGCGATTTTCTTCAGCTCCGGCACGATTATGGGCGGCACCGCGCTCGACGTGGGCGGCGTGGACGAAAACGGCGGCGACATTACGAACGACTTGTCGTATATGGTACTCGACGCGCACGCGCACACGCGTATTCCGAATCCGTGGATGGGCGTGCGTCTGCACGAAAACAGTCCGGACGAATTCAAAACCAAGGTGTTCAACGTCATACGAATCGGCACCGGCGAGCCGAAAATCTTCAACGACGCACCGATGATTGAGTCTCTTATGCGCTACGGCAGAACGCTTGAAGACGCGCGGGACTACGTCGGGGTCGGCTGCGTCGAGCCGAGCGTTCCCGGCAAGACCTACGGCTGGCACGACTCCGGCTCCGTCAACCTCGCTAAGATTATGCAGCTCGCGATTAACGGCGGCAAGTGCATCGGCTGCTCCGAAACGTGCAGGCAGTACGCCGCCTGCGCCGGCGCGGGGCGGACGCTCGGACCCGACACCGGAAACTTCGGCAATTTCGCGTCGTTCGGCGACGTTCTCGCGTCGTTCGACGCGCAGATGAGCTACTGGTGCGACATTCTCGTGACGCTCGTCAACAAAAACGACGCCACGCACCAGCGGCTGAAACCGCTTCCGTATCTCTCGCTCTTAATCGACGGCTGTATCGAGAACGGCGCGGACGTTACGACCGGCAGCGCGACGTACAACGCGTCAGGTCCGCAGGGAGTCGGTCTCGGCACGGCGGCGGACTCGCTGTCCGTGATAAAGCAGCTCGTGTTTGACGAGAAGCGCGTGTCCGGCGGCGAGCTTATCGCGGCTCTCGGCGCGGACTGGGTCGGGTACGAACCGCTTTACGCGCTCGTCAACTCCGGGCGTATGCACCACTACGGCAACGACGACGAATACGCGGACGAAATCGCGGAGTTCGTGATGAACTCGTATTGCAGTCACATCGAACACCGACCGACAGCGCACGGCGGCGAGTTTATGCCCGGCGTTTTTTCCGTCACGAACAACGTAATGCACGGCTCCGTCCTCACCGCGACTCCGGACGGGCGCAAAGCCGGCGAGCCGGTGTCCGACTGCATCGGACCCGCGCACACATATCTCGGAAGCCACGACCGCAACGGACCCACCGCCGTCGCAAACAGCGTGTCAAAGCTTGACCACGCGCGGCTCGGCAACGGCATAATCCTCAACTGGAAGTTCGCGCCGACGGCGGTGTCCGGCGAGACCGGGCTTCACAGCCTGATTTCGCTGATGGACGGCTATTTTGAGCGCGGCGGTATGCAGTCGCAGTTCTCGATAGTCGGGCGCGAGACTATGCTCGCGGCGCAGCTTGAACCGGAGAAGTTCCGCGACCTGGTAGTGCGAATCGCGGGGTACTCGGCGTATTTCACCGAGCTGTCGCGCGAGCTGCAAAACGACCTCATCGGGCGCACGGAGCTGAGCTTTGACTGACTGCGCATAGTCGTTGCTCGGCGCAACCGCACCGCAGTCACTGCCGTGTGAGCGAGCGCATTATGCGCTCGCCGCCGCGAGTAACGTTCCGTCAGCGAGCTTGCGAGCCTACGGAACGGCAGCGTCGTTTTTGAGCACTCCGCAGAGTGCGAAAAATATTGAGCGACGGGAGGGCTTTCTCACCCCGCAAAGTCTGCGGACTTCGCGGGAACCCCGATTGCCCGACCGAGCGGCTAATCCCCGGCTTGCCCGGGCGTCTAAATATTAACGCTTTTTTAATGCGGCTTAATCTCCGTTCTATTGACCTTGTTAAGGTCACAAATGTATGATACCCGCGAGGTGATTATTTTGACTGAAACAAAAAGCCTGTACGTCGTGCTCTCGCGCAGTCCGACCGTGCTCTCGCGCGTGATACGCACGATGACCGGCGACTCTTACGCGCACGCCGCGCTCGCGCTCGACCGCAACCTCGAATATATGTTCAGCTTCGGCAGAAGGCACGTCTCGAATCCGTTCATCGGCTGCTTCAAGCGCGAACGGCTTTCGGAGACCGTGCACAGCACGGCGCACGGTCTGCCCGGCTTGGTAATCGAGCTGCGGGTTCACCCGCTCCAGTACGGCTGCGCGGTCGGGCTGATTGAGAAATTTCTGTTCGACAGCGATAAGTACGGCTACAACTATCTCGGACTGCTGTCCTGCATACGCAAGTATCCGCGACCGCACAAGAGACGGTTTTTCTGCTCCGAATTCGTGTACTACGTCCTGCAAAGGTGCGGAGCCTGCGATTTTCAGAAGCCGCGCGGCAGGGTCAGACCGCAGGATATGCTCTCGCTCAAGGGCGACGTAGTTTTCAGGGGCGACCTGCTCGATTACGCAAGAGGGCGCGAAGCCGCGCCGTCAATCTTCCCGCCGTTCGCGCCCGCCGCCGCTACATAAAACGCCGCTAAACACAACATAATTCAGGAGTTTCCTATGAAAAAGCTGATACCGCTGCTCGTTATCGTTCTGCTCGCGTCGGCTTCGCTTTCCGCCTGCGGAAAGAAGCCGTCCGCGGTTTCGCCCGCTCCCGGTCCGTCCGCCGGAGTCGCCGCCGAGAGTACGCCGCCCGCGCCTCCGTCTTCTCCGGACGCGAGTACCGAACCCGGCGCGCCGTCGGCGGAACCGTCCGCCCCGGGCGCGGACGCGTCGCGCGTAATCGGCTCCGCGGACGATTTGACAATCGCGGACGACAGCTTCCGCGAGCTTGCGCCGCTTACGTTCACCGCCACCGTCACGGACGCATACGGCTTGGTACTCGCGGACTTCGACTATTTTTATCCGCAGATTGAACTTACCGGGAACGCCGCCGCGACCGCGAAAATCAACGCGCAGCTTTCGGAGCATTACAATTCCGAGGTGCGCCGCCTCAACGGGAGAATTGCGGAAATCAATGAAAATCCCGACTGGTACTCGACTTATTACTCCGACTTCCCCGGCGCGGAGACCGGCTGGTTTCAGAATTCGTACCGCATAGTCTCCGCGCCCGGCGGACGGCTTTCCGTCGTATTCTCCGAAACGTACTACTACCCCGGCGCGGCGCACGACGGCAGCGACTACCGCGCGTTCGTTTTCGACACGGACACGGGTGCGCGCATTGGTCTCGGCGACGCGTTTACCGGAAGCCGCGACGATTTCGTCGGCGCGCTGTGCCGCGAGGCGTACGCGGCGGTTAAGTCGTATGACTACGGTCTTGACTATCATCTTGTTTACGGTATTCCGGAGGACTCGGCGGAGACGGAGCTTGCCTTCGTAACCGAAAACTTCGGACAGCACATTGACGACTCGTCGTTCGCGCTCGGCGCGGAGGGCGTCGTCCTCGTATTCAACACCTACGACATTTCGAGCCTAATGCGGGGACCGACGTGGGTTCTCATTCCGTACGCCGCGCTGTCCGGCGATTTGCGGGCCGCGCCGTGACGCATACGCCGCGCGAAACCGGCGCGCCGCACGGGTACGCCGTGTGACCGGACTTGTGTCGAACATACAAAAGTACACGATTCACGACGGACCTGGCATCCGGACGGAGATATTCTTCACCGGGTGCAGTTTGTCGTGCCTGTGGTGCAGCAATCCCGAGACGATTGCGCGGCACCGCAGACTCGGCGTGTACCCGGCGAAATGTGTGGAGCGCGGCAAGTGCGGCTGGTGCGTCCGCGACTGTCCGGAGGGCGGCGCGCCGATCGTGTTCGGCGCGGACGACAGGCTCGCCGCGATTCGCGAAACGCCGGAGTGCCTCGCTTGCCACAGGTGCGCGGAGGCGTGTCCGTCGCGCGCTATAAAAACGTGGGGCGAAGAGTATACGGTCGGCGCGCTGATGAAAATCATACTGCAGGACCGCGGCTACTACGAACGCACCGGCGGCGGCGTTACGCTCTCGGGCGGCGAGCCGTTATTGCAGGCGGAGTTCTGCGCCGGACTGCTGTCGGAGTGCCGCCGCGAGCGTATACACACCTGCGCCGAGACCGCGTTCAACGTCCCGTGGGACGACGCGCTGAAAGTCTTTGAGTTCACCGACCTCATAATCACCGACGTTAAGCACACGGACGCGCAAAAGCACCGCGAGTACTGCGGAGCGGGCAACGCGCTTATATTCGAGAACATACGAAAGGCTTCAAAGCTCGGGATTCCGCTTGTAATCAGAACGCCGGTTATCCCCGGCTATAACGCGGACGAAGCGAATCTGCGCGCATCCGCGGAGTTCATCGCGTCGCTCGGCTCCTCCGTCGCGGCGTGGCAGCTGCTGCCGTACAGAAAAATGGGCACCGAGAAGTACGCTTCGCTCGGTATAGAGTACCCCCTCGGCGATTACGAACCGCCGGAGCGCGCCGTCTGGGAGGCGGAGCTGCTGCGGCTGCAAGCCGTGCTGTCGTCGGAATACGGCGTGCCGGTCGTCGCGGGAAGCGCGGACGCGCTGACGCTGTAACCTTCCGCCGCGTTTGACATTGCCGCCGCGCGGTGTTATAATACGTTGTTATCAGGCGCGTTTTTTTACAAACCAAACACGCTTCGGCAGAAACGGAGGTCCCGCGCTATGGCAGTCAGCGGCAACAAACCAATCGAACCCGCCGAACGTATGGGTTTCCGCTGGCTTTTCGACCGCTCGCAGTCGCTCGGGGAATACTTCGGCGAAAAGCCCGTGAAAACCAACGGCATACTTGTGTGGCTGGCGCTGCTGCCTTACGCTGCGATGTTCGTCCTTGAGTTCATACTGCTGTTCGGTTCCGGGATTCAGCCGTGGATGCACATACTGCGGCTCGCGCTTTTCCTGCTGATTTGCGTGATTTGCGTCCGGGGGTATATTTACGCGGGCAGGCAGCACAAGCTCTTTCGCCGCTACGAAAAGCTCTGCGGCGAACGTCCGCCGGGCGGCGCGGGCGGGTATTTTAAGCTGTACGCGATTCTCGGCGCGGTTTCCGCCTTGTGCGGACTGTTAATAATCCTATCCGGCATTTACCGTCCGCGTGAGGATATAAACGCAATGGCTGCGACGCTGCTTTATCCGATGACGATGGGCATTACTTTCGGACTGCTGACGCGTCAGTCGGCTGTCGGCTTTGCGGCGGCGGACTTCATTACGCGTCTGCGGATAGTCCGGTACGCCGCGATAGACTCCCTGCAAATTCTCGACATAACCCCTGCGAACGAAAAGAAACGGCGCGAGGCGCAGGTCGAGTTTTACGCGTATAAGGACGGCGTTATCGTCGGACACGACCGAATGACGCAGTCCGATTACGATTTTCTGCTCGGCAAAATCCGGAATAACTCCGAACCGGAGCAGACGCCGGAATCCGTCTGAATTTTATTACCGGGGGTACATCAGTGTTTACTGCCGACGGCTGGCGCGACTACGCTCTGCTCGACGCGAGCCGCGGAGAACGGCTCGAGCGTTGGGGCAAGTACATTCTCGTGCGCCCCGACCCGCAGGTCATCTGGGACACGGAGCGCGTCCTCCCGGAGTGGAGCGCGCCGGACGCGCGGTACGACCGCGGCGCGTCCGGCGGCGGACAGTGGACCCGGCGTTCGCTTCCGGAGTCGTGGCGCGTCGGATACCGCGAACTTCGCTTTACCGTGCGTCCGACGAGCTTTAAGCACACCGGACTCTTCCCGGAACAGGCTGCGAACTGGGACTTTATCGCAGATAAGATTCAAAACGCCGGACGGGAAATTTCCGCGCTCAACCTATTCGCGTACACGGGCGCGGCAAGTCTCGCGGCGGCTTCCGCCGGGGCCTCGGTCTGCCACGTGGACGCGGCGCGCGGTATGGTCGCGTGGGCGCGGGACAACGCCACGCTGTCCGGACTTGCGGACAAACCGGTGCGTTGGCTTGTGGACGACTGCGTGAAGTTTCTGGAGCGCGAAATCCGGCGCGGGCGCAGGTACGACGCGATTATGATGGACCCGCCGAGCTACGGCAGGGGACCCTCCGGCGAGACGTGGAAGCTTGAGGACGACCTGTGGAACCTCGTATCCCTCGCGGCGCGGGTGCTGTCCGGCAAGCCGCTGTTTGTAATCATAAATTCGTACACGACCGGGCTGTCTCCCGCGACGCTGACGTACATCGCCCAGTCGCTGATTACGAAACGGTTCGGCGGCGCGGCGCGGTCCGGGGAACTCGGGCTGCGCGTCGAGTCATCCGGACTGTACCTGCCGTGCGGCGCGGCTTGCAGGTGGGAAAGCTGAAACCCATAGTTTGAATACCGCAGAAACGGAGTGTTTTCAATGTTTTTGAGAAACGGCAGCCTCACAATCCGCAACGCCGAACCGTCCGACGCGGAGCAGCTCTGCGCCTGGTGGAACGACGGCGCGGTTATGGCTCACGCGGGCTTTCCGAACGGTCTCGGCGAAACGCCGGAGCATATCCGCGAAAGTCTGCTGACCGATACGGACGACGCGCGCCGCCGCCACATAATCGAACTTCGCGGCAAACCCGTCGGCGAGATGAGCTTCAAAAACCTCGGCGGCGGCACGGCGGAAATCGGTATCAAAATCTGCGACCCCGCGGAGCAGAACAAGGGCTACGGCGCGACGCTGCTCGCTATGTTCACAGACGCGCTGTTCGGGCGGTTCGGCTACGGAAAAATCGTTCTGGACACCAACCTTAAAAACGAGCGCGCGCAGCACGTTTACGAGAAAAAGCTCGGCTTTACCCGCTTGCGCGTACGCGAAAACTCGTGGCGCGACCAGCTCGGCGAGTTGCAGTCCGCGGTCGATTACGAGCTTACGAAAGAGACTTGGCAAAATACAAACCGGGAGATAACAAAATGACAAAGCCTTTCAGAATCGCAACGCTTATTCTCGCGCTGACGCTCGCCGCGTCGCTGTTCGGGTGCGCGCAAACGCCGGACGCGCCGTCGCCGGAGCCGTCCGCTTCGCCGTCGGAGCCGTCCGCGTCGCCGTCCGACAGTACGCATACCGCCGAGCCGTCTCCTGCGGAAGAACCGATACCCGTCGAAGTCGGCGGACGTCTCGTGCTCGGCGAGTATA
>JAITNK010000121.1 GCA_031290515.1 Oscillospiraceae bacterium | reverse complement strand
GTAACCCTCGTACGTCACGGACTCGTAATTATCGCCCGCGCCCGCGCCGAGAGCCTTTTCGATTGTGCGCTTGATGTTGTCGTTAGGCATATTCGCGGCTTTCGCCTTTGCTACGGCGGCGGCGAGACGCGAATTGTTCGCAACGTCTCCGCTTCCGCCCTCCCGCGTCGCTACGATAATCTCGCGCGCGATTTTCGTGAACGCCTGTCCGCGCCGCGCGTCGGCTGCGTTTTTCGTCTTCTGGATATTGTGCCACTTGGAATGACCCGACATAATATTGACCCCTTTGAATGTAGTTATCCCGCCCGGTCGGAGTGAATCCTCCCGCCGCTTTGTGTTCCGGCAAAGCGGCGACCGTGACGCGCCTTTGCCGAAATGCCTGCCGCCGATAGTCTGAGGAAATTATACCAAACTGCGCGCGGGATTTCAACAGCAAATTGCGGCGGCGTTCACGGAATATACGGCCGACACTCTTTGACGAGCGGAATAACCGCGAATATGAGAATCATAAATAAAATCGCCGCGAGAATATTGAGCAGCGCGGCACGGATTACAAACGAGCGCAGCGTCTGCGTTATCCGCGCTTGCTCCTCCGGGAACAGCAGCGAGCTTGCTTCCATCCTCGCCCGCGTGTATCGGCGGAAGCGTATCTCGCGCGTCGCGACGTAGTACGCGGGTATCGCGAGCATTGCGGCGGCGTATATGTAAGTGCGGCGCGTTTCAAGGTTTACGAGGAAGCCGCCGAAAGGTCGGATGACGTATACGAACGTCATCAGTATAAAGTCCGCCGTAAATATCAGCGGAGCAACCCAAAATATGTTGAAATAGGTGCGGCGTTTGCCGTTTACCTCAACCGATAGACCGTGCCTGCGCTCGAACCTTGCGATAAACCGGTTCGTGACGAGCATTACGAGCGAATTGCACACAAACCCGACTATGAAAAACGTATCTCCCATACCGCCGCCTACTCCACATATTCAAACTCGAAGTTTCCGGCTACGACCGTGTCGCCCCCGGCGATTCCAAGCTCGCGGAGGCGCGCGTTCACCCCGGCGCGGTCGAGCAGGCGGTCGAAGTACTGCCGCGACTCGAGTTCTCCGAAGTTTATGCCGCGGATAACGCGCTCGAGCCACTCGCCCTCAAGCAGCCACACGCCGCCCTCGCGCCGGATTTCAAGCGTCGAAACGTCCGACGCGACCTTTACATCGACGTACTCCGGCTCGAACACGACCGGCGGCGGCAGTTCGCGCAGCCGCCGCGCGGCTTCGTACAAGAGCGGCTGCACACCCTCGCCCGTGACCGCGGAAATCGGGAAAAACGCGAGTCCTTTCGCTTCGGCGAACGCGCGGAACTCCTCGATTTGCCCCTCCGTCGCGCTGTCGGTCTTGTTTCCCGCGACTATGACCGGGCGCGACGCAAGCTCCGCGCCGTAGGCGGAAAGCTCGCCGGTAATCGTGTCAAAGTCCTCTTTCGGGTCGCGCCCCTCGCTGCCGGACACGTCCACAACGTGAATCAGAAGCCGCGTCCTCTCTATGTGGCGCAGAAACGCGTGACCGAGTCCGGCTCCGTCCGCCGCGCCCTCGATAATCCCGGGAATGTCGGCGAGCACGAAGCTCTCTCCCTCGCCGACGTATACAATGCCGAGATTCGGGTAGAGCGTCGTGAAGTGATAGTCCGCGATTTTCGGGCGCGCCTTTGAGACTACCGACAGCAGCGTCGATTTCCCGACGTTCGGGAAGCCGACAAGTCCCGCGTCCGCAATCAGCTTAAGCTCGAGAATAACGTCCCGCTTCTGCCCGGAAAGCCCCGGCCGCGCGAAGCGCGGAGCCTGCCGCGTCGGCGTCGCGAAGCGTTTGTTGCCCCATCCGCCGTTACCGCCGCGGCACAGCACAAATTCGTCCTCGCCGGACATATCCTTGATGACCGCGCCCGTCGCCTTGTCGCGGACGACGGTGCCGTCCGGAATCTTTATGACAAGCTCCGCGCCGTCCCTGCCGGTCATATTGCGGCTGCCGCCGTCGGCTCCGCCCGACGCGGAGTATTTGCGCCTGAAGCGGAAATCCATCAGCGTGGACATATTTTTATCGGCTTTCAGCACGATATTGCCGCCGTCCCCGCCGTCACCGCCGTCCGGACCTCCCGCGGCGACGTACTTCTCGCGGTGAAACGAGACGCAGCCGTTGCCGCCCGCGCCCGCCGCGACGCTGATTTCAACCTTATCTACAAACATTTCTTATCTCCCTTTTCGCTTGCGGGCGGCGCGTCAGTTCGCCGCAACGCCCCGCATCATCGCGGCGACGGCGTCGCGCAAGCCGTTATGCTCCGGCTTTTTGAGCTTCGGGTCGTCCGCAAGCAGTTCGTCCGCCGCCGCGCCGACCTCTTCCACCAGAGCGGGGTCTGTGACCGCGAGCCTGTCGGCGGACAGCCCGTGCTGCCGCGTACCGAAAAAATCTCCGGGTCCCCGCTGAAGCAGGTCGGCTTCCGCAATCTCAAATCCGTCGTTCGTGGAGCAGAGCGTTTGCAGACGTTCTTTCGCCGCTTCCCCGCCGGAACCCCCGAACAGGACGCAGAAACTCGCGTGTCCGCCGCGCCCGACGCGTCCGCGAAGCTGGTGCAGCTGCGACAGCCCGAAGCGGTCGGCGTTCTCTATGACGATCAGCGCGGCGTTCGGCACGTCCACGCCGACCTCGACGACGGTCGTCGCGACGAGAACGTCCGTCTCGCCGGAAACGAAGCGGCGCATAGCCGCGTCCTTGTCTTTCGGCTTCATCGCGCCGTGCACCAGTCCGACCGCGAGTTCCGGGAAAACGGTCTCCGCCAGTTCGCGCGCGTACTTCACCGCCGGCTTAAGCCCGCTGTCCGGGTTTTCGGACTCCTCGACCGCCGGGCAGATGAAATATATCTGCCGGCCCTCGCCGGCGAGCTTTCGCACCGACTCGTAGAGTCTCCCGCGCTTAGCTTCGGAGTACACAAAGGTTTTTACCGGAAGCCGTCCCGGCGGCAGCTCGCGAATCGTGGACACGTCGAGGTCGCCGAACAGAATCAGCGACAGCGTCCGCGGTATCGGCGTTGCCGACATAACGAGCGCGTGGGGCGACCCGCCCTTCGCGCTCAGATTCGCCCGCTGACCCACTCCGAAACGGTGCTGCTCGTCGGTTACGACGAGCGCGAGGTCGCGGAACTCCACGCCGTCGGAGATAATCGCGTGCGTGCCGACGACGACGTCGCATTCGCCCGACGCGATTGCGGCGCGCGCCTCCGCGCGTTTCTTCGCCGTAAGCGACCCGGTGAGCCGCAGGACGCGTACGCCGAGCGGTCCGAGAATCTTCGTAAACGTGTCGAAATGCTGCGACGCGAGCAGTTCCGTCGGAGCCATAAACGCCGCCTGCGACCCGCTCCGCGCCGACGCGAAACACAGAGCCATCGCGACCACCGTCTTTCCGGAACCGACGTCTCCCTGCACGAGCCGCGTCATAACGCGCCCGGAAACACAGTCGCGCGCCGCGTCGTCAATCGCGCCGGTCTGCCCCGCCGTCGGCGCAAACGGAAGCGCGGCGTAAAACTCCGGCAGCGCGGAGACGTCGAGTACTCTGCCCGGAGCGTCTCCCCTGCCGCGCTTCAGGCTGCGCGACGCGAGCGCGACGGTGAGCATTTCCGCGAACAGCAGTCTGCGCCCCGCAATCGCGAGCTTTATGAAGTCCGGAGGAAAGTGAATATTCTCATACGCGAACCGCGCGTCGCACAGCTTATACTTCGCGCGGATTGCCTGCGGCAGAATGTCCGGAACGTCGCCGAGCAGGTCGAGAGCCTGCCGCGCCGCACTCCGTGCGTTATACTGCGAAAGCCCTGCGGTGAGCCTGTACACAGGGACGACGCGGCGCGTTTTGTCCCCGGTATCGGCTTCGCCGCGCTTCTCATAGACGGGGTTCGTCATACGGACGGAAGTCCCGGAGACTTCCGCTTTGCCGAAGAAAACATACTCCCCGCCGGCTTTTATGTTGTCCCTGACGTACGGCTGATTGAAAAACGCGAAGTCAATGACCCCGGTGTCGTCCGCCGCGCGGAGCTTTACGAGCGTAAGCCCCGTCTGGGTGCGCGACAGCCGCGGTTCCCCCGCGACGACCGAGACGCATACGCTCTCCCCGTCCGTCAGCGACGAGACGCTTTTCACTTCCGTGCGGTCTTCGTAGTCGCGCGGTGTAATGAGAACAAGTTCGTACACGCTCTCCGCGCCGAGTTTTGCGAACAGCTTCGCCCGCGCCTCGCTTACGCCTCTCAGCTTTGTGAGCGGAAGCTCACGCGCGTTCATACGAAACCGCGGCGATTCCCCTGCGAATCGCGGGAGCGACGACGGACACGGCTACCGCTTTAAGCGCGTCGCCCGGCAAAAACGGTATCACGCATACCGGAAGCGCGGACACGAACGTGTAGTCCGTCACAAACGCGAACCACGCCGTTCCGAGCAGGTACAGCGCGGCGGTTCCGAGTACCATACCGATCGGCGCGCGCGCTTCGCCGAGTCTGTCAACCCTCGCAACAAATCCGGTTATGAACGCGAGCGGCAGGTAGCCGATGATGTACCCCCCGGTTGCGCCGGCGAGGTACGATACGCCCGCGTTGCCCGCGGAAAACACCGGCACTCCCGCCGCGCCGAGCAGTATATACACCGCGACCGCAGCCGTTCCCCGCGCGGGACCGAGTACCGCCGCCGCGAGATACACGCCGAGCGTCGCAAGAGTGACAGGCACGGGTCCCACCGGAACCGCAAGCGGCGCGAGGACGCAGATTACAGCTGCGAACAGCGCGGTTTCCGTAATGTCGCGCACCCGCATTTTACGTTTTTTCATAATTTTCACAGTTTCTCCCCATTCGTTATAGTTATTGCAGTTTTACCCGTATCTCTCCCGAACCGAGAGCAAGCGTTTCGCCGCCCGCCCGTCTGATAACAAGCCTGAATTCGCCGTCGATTGCGGCGGCGAACACCGTCTCCTCCGCTCCGCCGATTGCCGCCGTGACCGCGCGCCCGATAACCGCGCTGCGGCTGCGGTACTCTTCGAGAACCGCGTCGTCGTCCGCGGCGCGGTACAGCTCAAAGAACTGACGCACAGCAACGCCCGCAATCCTCTCCCGCGCGAACCGCGGCGGCGCGTCAGTTACCGCTCCCGCGCCCGGAAGTCCGATAAAACCGCCGTCCGGAACCGCGACGTTTACGCCGACGCCGAGAATAACCGCTCCGCCGTGAGCCTCTGCGAGTATCCCCGCGACCTTTTTCCCGCGCACGATAATATCGTTAACCCACTTGATTTCCGCGGACGCGCCGCACACTTCCTCAACCGCGCGGCACACGGCGACCGCGGCGTACGGCGTGACCCGGGTCAGAGCCGCGCCGTCAGGTCTCTCCGGTCGGAGTATTACCGAAAAATAGACCCCCGAACCCGCGGGGCAGTAATACGCGCGTCCGTTTCTGCCGCGCCCGGAAGTCTGCTCCGCCGCGGCGACGAGCGTACCCTCCGGCGCGCCGGACCGCGCGAGCGCAGCCGCGTCGTCGTTCGCCGAGCCGGTGACGCGTTTGACATACAGCGGCGCGGCAGTCCCGCCGAGAGCCTTCCGGATTTCGTTTTCGGACAGCGGTATTTCGTTTTCGGATAAAAATGCGCCCGCATCGTTCATACTAAAATACCTCTGCGGATTATACCGCAGGCACAAAGTGCCGTTGCGGTATATAATCCTGAGCAGACCCCAAGGGCTTTGCCCGACGGTCTGCGGACAATACCGCAGGCACAAAGTGCCGTCGCGGTATATAATCCTGAGCAGACCCCAAGGGCTTTGCCCGGCGGTCTGAGGACAATACCGCAGGCACGAAGTGCCGTTGT